>ONCT01000014.1 GCA_900316395.1 uncultured Lachnospiraceae bacterium
GAACTGTTTTCTCTGTTTCATGTATTCAACGGTCTTATCAAAGGCCCCCTGGGCGATTCCCAGAGCCTGGGCCGCTATGCCGAGACGTCCCACATCCAGAGCGGACATGGCGATCTTAAAGCCCTTGCCCAGCTGTCCCAGCAGATTTTCTTTCGGGATGCAGCAGTCTTCAAACACCAGCTCCGCCGCAATGCTGGCCCGGATACCCATCTTGTTCTCCTTCTTGGGGGATGTGAATCCCGGCGTGCCCTTTTCTACGATAAAGGCGCTGATGCCTCTTGTGCCCTGACTCTTATCTGTCATGGCGAATATAACATAGACATCCGCAATACCGCCGCCGGAGATAAAAATCTTGGATCCGTTCAGCACCCAGTGGTCTCCGGCGTCCTTCGCCTTCGTCTGCGTTCCTGCGGCATCCGTTCCCGCGTTAGGCTCTGTCAGTCCAAAAGCGCCAATCTTCTTTCCTGACAAAAGATCCGGCAGATACTTTCTCTTCTGCTCCTCTTTGTCGTAATCGCTGATCGTTGTTCCATCTGTAATGTTTCCAAGTCTGCTTGTTAATCCTGACAGATTTGCCATTGCTTCAACAAGGCTTGTCTTGCCGGCCCCTCCATGACCAAGTAATACTACGTTTCTAATTTTCTCTGTTGTGTAGACTTTCATAGTACATAACCTCCCGATACATTAAAATAAGACTTAAGGTATTTACAAACCATAATCCTTAAGTCTTATTATATTAAATGCTAATACAATTCTCAATATATTTTTGAGTTGTCAGAATTGTGCGAACAATTCACACTATTAAAGCAAAGTCAATACAATAATTACACTGCTTAGAACTGATATAATAATTCCTATAATCCCAAGCACTCTGCCCTTCTTCTTAGATATAGATATAATGCCTAATACAACTGATGCCACAGCCGTAATAATGCCGAACACAAAACTATGTGTTAATGAAATTAGTAAACTTGCTATTGCGAGTAATAAAGATGCTATTGCCATAATAAGTCCTCCTAGAAATCATTATATCATATTAACTACTATTTTAGTCCCGTTATTGTAATTTTTTGCATTAATACTGTAACCATGGAGTTTTATTATCTCCTTAGCAAGGGCAAGGCCAATACCTGTGTTACCATTACTGCTTGTATAGAAACGCTCGAATATATGACTCAATTCTTCATCACTAAGAGTAGGTCCATCGTTCCATATACTAAGACGATTATCAGTATAATCAATTTCAATTCGTTTATCTGCGTATTTTATAGCATTAGTAATAAGATTAGATATTGCATGCTCTAGCTTATCTGGGTCTGCATTAATATATCCCTTATTAAGATTAATGGTAATCTCTATCCCTTTATTCATTACAATACCTTCGAAGGGCATAAGAATATCCTGAATATATGAATCCACCTCTATTTTTTCCTTCTGAAGAGTAACCATACCACTTTCAACCTTGGAAATGTATAGTATATCCTCTATCAGACTACTCATCCTTCTAGTCTGAGAATTGATTATTCGACCAACCTTCTTATAATCAGTAACAACGCCCTTCTCTAAGCCTTCAGCATATCCATTAATTGTCATAAGAGGGGTCTTCAGCTCATGGGAAGTATTCTCAAAAAATGTACGCTGGGACAACTCATTTTCTTCTAGCTTTCGTCCCATAACATATCCCATGATACTTCCAATTATACCAATAATAATAGCTGTTATAATAAGTACTATATTAATCTCTCTTATTAATTCTGGCTCACCTGTAACATTTACATAAGCAAGAAGAATGTATTCACCATTTTCATCAGATAAATCAACTGACTTAATAAAATATGATGCATTCTCGATGTTGGCAAATTGCATTACATCTGATGGATGCTTCTTATACCAGTCAACAATTTTTTCTTCTTTAGTTGTAATAGTGTATTCATTATTCTTATCTTCATATTCTGTAAGATAGATAAGCTCAGCATAATATGTAGATTCAGTTTCATCTTCGTATATGAATTCTGATGCATCATCATATCCATATATTATTTCAATATTAGCTTCAACAACCTCATCAATTGCCTGCTCTGCCTGATTTTCTAATTGTTCATTCCTTATCATATTGAATATCACAAGAACAAATAGTATTGTTGCCGCAACTGTAAGACCTACAAGAAGGGATATCTTAATTCTTGTTTTCATCATTTATCTCCAATTTATAACCATAACCCCAGACAGCTGCAATCTTAACATTGCTATTACTTGCTTTAAGCTTCTGCCTGGTACGTCTAATTGTCTCATCAACGACTCTAGTCTCAACGTCATCTGTATCAATGCCCCATACCTTATCTAATATATCATTACGTGATACAGCAGAGCCTGCATCAGCAATCAAACATTCAAGAAGCGAGAACTCAGTCATAGTAAGTCCTAATTCCTTACCATTACAATTAACTGTATGCTCCCTTTCAGAGAATACAAGATCACCATATGTAATATTGTCATCTTCCTTATTCATATTAGTTCTACGAAGAAGAGCATTAACTCTGAGAACAAGAAGTGATGGTGAAAATGGCTTAACAAGATAATCATCACTACCATTCATAAAGCCCTTCATCTGGTCTGCTTCTGTCTCCTTCGCAGTTAGTATTATAATAGGCACTAAAGATTTCGCCCTAATATTCTTACATATAGTCAGTCCATCAGTGCCCGGCATCATAACATCTAATATAACAAGGTCACATTCCTTATCATTAAATGCTTCATATAAGTCATCACCTGTAGGAAAGCTTCTAACCTCATAACCCGCATTTCCAAGGAATTGAGAAAGAATCTCTCTTATATCTTCTTCATCATCTGCCAGATAAATAACATTACTCATACTTATAAAGCCACCCCTTCTAATAATAATTAAATATTATCAGACTAAGTGGCTTTATATCAATAATTATTTTAATATTTGAGTGTTTTTAGAAATCCCAGTCCTCATAGAATCCAGCTCTTATCTCTAATTCAATTGATTCATCATATAGATTAAAGTACTCATCTTCATACTGTGCAAATCTTGCTTCGAATTCTTCATCAGATAAGTCTTCATCAGTTCCATATACTTCATCAATTATCTCATCCATGCGGTCATAGATTGCGAATAGACGATCAACCTCTTGTCTATTAAGTTCGCCATACCAACCAGCTTTAATCTCAAGGTCAAGTGCTTCAGAATCGAGTGCGTTATATTCAGCTTCATATTGTGCGAATCTAGCTTCATACTCTTCCCACGAAAGCTCTTCATCTTCACCATATACTGCATCACTTATCTCCCACATGCGATCATATATAGCATTGAGTCTGTCAATCTCATCCTGGCTTAGGCTGCCATAATCCATTTCCCAGTCTTCGTAGTCACAATAATCGTAATCCCAATCATAATCATAATCCCAATCATAATCATAATCCCAATCATAATCATAATCCCAATCATAATCATAATCCCAATCATAATCTTCCATGTCATAGTATTCAAATTCCTGTTGATCAGTTCCTTCTTGATTAGCATCATTATTAGCTGCAAATACTGTAACTGAACCTACCATTAATGTTGTGATTGCTACTGCTGTAACTGCTCCTGTAAGTAAACCTTTTTTCATCATATCTTTGTCCTCCTTTTTTATGATGTAGCCTTTTTCCTCTTGGCTTGTCTATATATTAATATGATTTTCGAAATAAATATCCGCAAAACTCCAACAAAAGTGTCACAAAAGTGTAACAAAAATAAATTCTCATTTTCTTTATATTATTATTCAAATAGTCTATAATATTGCTGTTACATATATTTAGACTTACAGATTGGAGACATCATGTACAAACGAATTGGATTCATTGGACTTGGACTAATCGGCGGTTCAATTGCCAAGACTATCAAAAGCAGATATAAGGATATAGAATTAATTGCAATAGATGATTCGCTTGAATCAATAAGGAGTGCATATCAGGATGGTATTATATCTAACAATGACACATTTCCTATAGAAGAATTCAGGCGCTGCGAATTAATCTACCTATGTGCTCCAGTTATTATTAATATAGAATATCTTCCTAAGCTTAAGGAAATAATTACAGATGACATAATCCTTACTGATGTTGGTTCTGTCAAAGGCGAAATGGAACAGGCCGTAATTGACAATAATTTGGAGAAGTACTTCATAGGCGGTCATCCAATGGCTGGTTCTGAGAAGATTGGATACAGTAATTCTACTGATTCTTTATTTGAAAATGCATATTATCTCATTACCAATAATAACAAGGTGGATGCAACTAAGCTTAATCATTTCAAAGAATTCATTAGCTCAATTGGTTCATTACCTTTAGAGCTTACACCAAGCGAGCATGACTATGTGACAGGCTCTATATCCCATATTCCACATATTATTGCATCAAGCCTTGTTAACTTCGTAATGAATAATGATAATGACAAGTCAACAATGCGAACTGTTGCAGCAGGAGGCTTTAAGGATATTACTAGAATAGCATCCTCCTCACCTACCATGTGGCAGAATATTTGTCTGACTAATAGGGATAAGATACTTGACCTTCTTGATAAATATGTTGAAGAGTTAAATGATTTCAAGTCAGCAATAGATTCAAAGGATTCTAGTAAGATTAAGTCACTTTTCCTAGATGCCAAGGAATATAGAGATTCCATAGGTTCAGGTAAAGGTCTTATTGATAATGTATATGAATTCTATGTTGATATTCTTGATGAGACAGGCGTAATTGCACATATTGCTACTATTCTTGCCAATGCAGGTCTTAGTATTAAGAATATTGGAATTATTAACAACAGAGAATTCCAAGAAGGCGCTCTTAGAATTGAGATGTATGACGAATTCTCAATGTTTAAATCAATTAATGAACTCAAGGCTAATGGTTATAGTATCTATTCATAACAATTATTAATATAAAGGACATGACATAATGGAGAAAATACTTAAAGAAGGAATACAACATAACTTAACAGGTGAAATAACAGTACCAGGGGACAAATCAATATCCCATAGAGCCATAATGCTAGGCTCCATAGCCCATGGCATAACTAAAATTGATAATTTCCTTATGGGTGAAGACTGTTTGTCAACTATAGAATGCTTTAGGAAAATGGGTGTTGAAATAGATGTTAATTCAGATAATGTTATTGTTAGTGGTGTCGGGTTAAATGGTCTTAAAGAGCCAAGTGGTATTCTTGATGCAGGAAATAGCGGCACAACTACTCGTCTTATATCAGGAATTCTTGCTGGTCAAAGGTTCAAGTCAACAATTACTGGTGATGATTCCTTAAAGACTCGTCCTATGAAAAGAATCATTGAGCCTTTATCTAAAATGGGTGCAAAATTCTTATGTATTAACAATGATGGTTATCTTCCATTTACCATATCAGGCGGTGAGATTAAGGGAATTGCATATGAATCTAGGGTTGCTTCAGCACAGGTAAAGTCTGCATGTCTTCTTGCGGGATTATATGCAGATTGCCCTACAACTGTTATTGAGCCAAGTCAGTCAAGAAATCATTCAGAACTAATGCTAGAATACTTTGGTGCTGATATAAAATGTCATAGTAAAACAGAGGTCTCAATCAAGCCTAATCCAAGACTAATGGGGCAACACGTAATTGTACCATCTGATATATCCTCTGCAGCTTATTTTATGGTTGCTGGACTTATATGTGAAGGCTCTGATATTCTAATAAAAAATGTCAATATCAATCCTACTCGTGCAGGTATTATAAATGTAATACAGGATATGAACGGCAATATATCCCTTGAGAATATTAGAAAGCAATCTAATGAAGAAGTTGCAGATATTCATGTAACATACTCTCCTGATATGCGTGGTACAACAATTGGTGGAGATATTATTCCTACACTTATTGATGAGATTCCTGTTATTGCTGTTCTTGCTACATTTGCCCAAGGTAAAACTATAATTAAGGACGCAGCAGAACTCAAGGTTAAGGAATCTAATAGAATTGATACAGTTGTTAATGGATTAGAGGCAATTGGTGCTAATGTAAAAGCCTGTGATGATGGCATGGTTATTTACGGAGGTGCGCCTTTATTTGGTGCTAAAATAGAAACAAAAAAAGACCATAGGATTGCTATGGCCTTTGCAATTGCTAATCTTATATGTAAGGGAAGCATAATACTAGATGATGGCGATTGTGTAGCCATATCCTTCCCAGACTTTTATGACAAGCTGGATATGATTAGTTAAACTAATTATAACTTCTGATATACATATACATCATTACCCTCAGTAATTCTAAGAGTATTAGAGTTAGGATCAAATGTATATACCTTTACATCTCCATCGTTCTCAATGAACTTCTCTGCATCATATCTATATGTATCAACATCACCATCAGCTTCCTTCTTAGTAGCTGTGCCATCAGCCTTGATTTCAAGTGTTCTACCCTTGTTCTGAGCAGTAATCTGACCTTCATTAAGTGTTACACCATCATCAGTCTTCTCAATAAGCTTATAGTTTCCAACTACATTAGGTGCTGCTGTCTGTTGCTGCGCTGGCTGATTGGCTGTCTGATTAGTTGTTGTACTCTGATTAGATGTTGTATTCGATGCATTCTTATTACTACAACTACATCCTGTCATCATAACAGCTCCAGCAATTAACATTGTTGCAATTAATCCCATAGCTAATAGTCTTTTTCTCATATTAGTCCTCCTATTTTAGCACTACATTTCCTCAGTTATTAATGAGATGCCATAAAGCATTATCTCACATAGAGTTAATATAACATATTTCTTAACTAATGCCTAGAGTATCTTTATCTGCAGTTGCAATATTGTTCTTCTCTATAGATCTAGACATTATTACAACATCCTTAGCGCTAATAATCATATATGCCTTGCCTTCCTTGAAAGCAAATACAGAATACATATATTGAATATCCACACCGTCATTAGCTAACTGTTCTAATAATCTCTCAAGTCCACCTGGCTCATCAGGTACTTCTATTGCGCATACCTGAATCTCAGATACAAGATACTCGTTAGCCTTAAGAACCTTCATAGTCTTCTCAATATTATCTGGAATAATTCTAAGAATTCCGTAATCTTCATTTTCTGCCACATTAAGTGCTCTAAGATTGATACCTTCTTCTGACAGAATTCCTAATATCTCTCTTAGCATTCCTGGTCTATTCTCAATAAATGCACTGACCTGACTAATTGTATTCATATAACTACCTCCAATCTAGTATTATATCTTACGATTATCAATTACTCTCTTAGCCTTGCCTTCACTTCGTTCAATAGAGCGAGGAGCAACGAGGCGAACCTTAACCTTGATTCCAAGCATATTCTTGATAGCGTCAGATAATCCCTTCTCCATTCTGTTAAGCTTAGTAAGCTCTCCAGTAAATTCCTCAGAAGGCATCTCTACTCTTACTTCACATACATCAGAATTCTTAACTCTGTCAACAACAATCTGATAATTAGGCTGATAGCCCTGTTCAATAAGAACACTTTCAATCTGTGATGGGAATACATTAACACCCTTTATAATAAGCATGTCATCACTTCTACCCATAGGCTTACTCATTCTAATATGAGTTCTTCCGCAGGAACATGGTTCGTCATTAAGAACACATATATCCTTAGTTCTATATCTTAATAATGGAAATGCTTCTTTAGTAATAGAAGTAAATACAAGCTCACCTTTACTTCCAACAGGAAGTGGCTCTAATGTCTCAGGGTCAACGACCTCTGCAATAAAATGATCTTCATTAATATGCATACCCTTTTGAGCATTACATTCATATGATACACCAGGACCTGACAACTCAGTAAGACCATATATATCATGAGCCTTGATACCAAGCATATCTTCTATAGTCTCTCTCATACCCTCTGACCATGCTTCTGCACCGAATATTCCTGCTTTAAGCTTAATCTTATCTCTGATACCTGCTTCATGAATAGATTCAGCAAGATATGCAGCATAGCTAGGTGTACAACATATAATTGTAGTTCCGAGGTCAGTCATGAATTGTAGCTGTCTTGATGTATTACCACTTGACATAGGAATTGTAAGGCATCCCACCTTGTGACTACCACCATCAAGTCCAGCACCACCAGTAAACAAGCCATATCCATAGCATACCTGTACCACATCATCCTTAGTAGCTCCTGCAGCAACAAGAGCACGAGATGTACAATCATTCCACAAATCAATATCGTGCTGTGTATATCCGGCAACAACTCTTCTTCCTGTTGTTCCTGATGTAGAATGAATTCTTACACAATCCTTAATTGGCCTTGCAAAAAGTCCATAAGGATAGGTCTCTCTAAGGTCATCCTTTGTTACAAATGGAAGCTTATGAAGGTCGTCTATACTCTTAATATCATCTAAAGATAGACCAATATCCTTCATTTTCTTCTTGTAATATGGTACATTATCCCATACATTACGAACCTGCTTTAGAAATCTTTCATTCTGTAATTCTTTAAGTTTGTCGCGATTCATGCATTCGATTTCTTCTTGAAAATACCTTTCCATAATAACCTTCTTTCTTTTAAGCGTTAATTATATATTATGCACCACAAGGCTCTACGCTCATACAGAAAATCGCTTTAGAGCCTTGTGGCTGCATAATATTAGTTTTAAAACATTTATGATAATGCATCCATAATAAGACCACCAATACGATCTAACACAGTCACTCCACCATGTCTGCCATATTCAAATGCTCTTAAGTTCATTTCAACGAACTTCTCCTTAACGCAGCTTCTTATTGCTTCATGCCATTCTTCTACAGTAAAATCATAATGGTTAGACAGATGACCAAGTAGAACAATGTTAACACATTTTGAAGAACCAGCTTCATTAGCAAGACTTAGCGCATCAAAAGCATCAAGCTTAACGCCCATGTCCTTTAGCTTCTTCTCAATATCCTCTGGATACTTAGCACTACCAGTAATAACAGGCATAGGATTAATCTGTTGTGTGTTAGTAACAAGAACACCATCCTTAGACAGATATTCAACCCATCTTGCAGCCTCTAATAATTCAAATGAAATAATTACATCTGCCTCACCTTTATCTACTATAGGAGAATAAACCTTGTCGCCATATCTAACATATGTTACAACACTTCCACCTCTCTGAGACATACCATGTACTTCAGAAACCTTTACATCATAATTCTTAGTTAAGAATAGTTTTCCAAGTATCTTACTAGCAAGTAGTGTTCCCTGACCGCCAACACCAACAATCATTATATTCTTAGTCATCTTGGGCCTCCTTTCTAAGTGGTAAAGCACCTAATTTACACATTTGACCACACACTCCGCAGCCAACGCAAAGTGTTTCATCAACATGAGCTTTACCCTTAACCATACTAATAGCTGGACAACCAATTCTCATACATGCCTGACAGCCAACACATTTCTCAGTATCACATTCAATTGGTCCAGGATGCTTAACATTCTTAAGAAGTGCACAAGGTCTTCTTGAAATAATAACTGAAGGCTCCATAGCATCTAATTCATCAATGATAACATGCTCACATTCTTTAATATCATAAGGGTCAACTACTCTAACTCTCTTAATTCCAATACTCTTACATAAATCCTCAAGACATACCTTACCAGCTGGATCGCCCTTAAGATTAATTCCTGTTGTAGGATTCTGTTGATGACCTGTCATACCTGTAATAGAATTATCAAGAATAATTACAGTTGAATTAGATTCATTATATGCAATGTTAATTAGACCTGTTACTCCAGAATGCATAAATGTTGAATCACCAATTACTGCTACTGTATTATTAGCAAGCTCTGGTCTTGCCTTATTAAATCCATGAATTCCTGATACACTTGCGCCCATACATACAGTTGAATCAAGTGCATTAAGTGGTGGCATTGCACCAAGTGTATAGCATCCAATATCACCATGAACAGTTATATTTCTGTTATGAAGCACATAGAATATTCCTCTATGAGGACATCCAGCACAAAGTGCAGGTGGACGAGCAGGAACCTCCTCTTCAAATGTGAATGGAACCTCCTTCTTAATATCAAAGGCATTAGCAATAATAGTCTGAGAGAATTCACCAAGATTAGTAAACTTATCTTTACCAATTGGTCTAAGACCAATCTTATTACAATGCTCTTCAATTATTCCATCTAATTCCTCAACAACTACTAGATTCTTAACCTTCTCGTTGAAATCAAGAATCTTCTTAACAGGAAGTGGATTAATGAGTCCAATTTTTAGGACAGGGTATTTATCCTCAAATACTTCCTTAACATATTGATAACTAGTAGAGCTTGTAATGAAACCATACTCATTATCTTTACCATTTTCTTCTCTGTTTATATCACAGCTTTCTGCCCACTCTCTTAAATCCTCAAGACGCTTCTCAACAATAGGATGCTTCTTGATAGCATTAGCAGGTGTCATAATATATTTGCCAGGATTCTTCTCATATTCAACAGTATCCTTAGCTACTCTATCCTCTAATTCAACAACACTCTGGCAATGAGCAACTCTGGTACACATCTTAAGAAGAACCGGAGTATCAAACTTCTCTGATAATTCAAAAGCAAGCTTAGTAAACTCTTTACTCTCTGCAGCATCAGAAGGCTCAACCATAGGTACCTTAGATGCAATTGCATAATGTCTTGAATCCTGCTCATTTTGAGAAGAATGCATTCCAGGATCATCAGCAACACCAATAATCATACCTGCATTAACACCTGTATAGCTTAATGTAAATAGCGGATCAGCCGCCACATTAAGACCTACATGCTTCATTCCACAAAATGACCTTTTTCCGCCGAAGCTTGCACCAAATGCAGACTCCATTGCAACCTTCTCATTAGGTGCCCATTCTGCATAGATTTCATCGTATTTTGCAGCAAATTCTGTTATCTCAGTACTAGGTGTGCCAGGATAACTAGAAACAAATTCACAGCCAGCTTCATATAAGCCTCGTGCAGCTGCTTCATTTCCTAACATTAGTTTCTTAGACATATCATTCCTCCATATATTATGTAATGCTTAATTAGCTTTTTATCTGAGCCTCTACTAGTGGCATATCACAGTATCTCTCGCGAAGAACTGGTTTCTCTATCTTACCAGTTGGATTACGAGGTATATCTGCAAAGATAATCTTTCTAGGCCTCTTGTATCTAGGAAGCTCTAAGCAGAACTTATTAATCTCATCTTCACTTGATTCTACATTAGGCTTAAGTTCAATAATTGCAGCTGAAATCTCACCTAGTCTTGCATCAGGAAGACCTATGACAGCAACATCCTTAATCTTATCATTAGCACGAAGGAAGTCTTCAATCTGAACAGGATAGATATTCTCACCACCTGATATTATTACATCCTTCTTTCTATCAACTAAGTAAATAAAGCCATCCTCATCTTCCTTGGCCATATCACCAGTCCAAAGCCATTCGCCCTTAAGAATCTCATCAGTGGCTTCCTTGTTCTTGTAGTAGCCAACCATTACTCCAGGGCCTTTGACTGCAAGCTCTCCAACTTCACCCTTATTAACCTCAGTTCCGTCCTCTCTTACAATCTTAGCTTCCCAATGATAGCCTGGTTTACCAATTGCTCCAACCTTATGCACATTTTCAACACCAAGATGAACACAACCAGGTCCAAGTGATTCAGAAAGTCCATAATTAGTATCGTATTTGTGATGTGGGAAATACTTCTTCCATCTCTTAATAAGACTTGGTGGAACAGGCTGTGCACCAATATGCATAAGTCTCCATTGGTCTGTAAGATGATGTTCAAGGTCAATCCTTCCATCGTCTATCGCATCTAATATATCCTGAGCCCATGGCACAAGTAGCCATACAATTGTACATTTCTCCTCAGTTACAGTTCTAAGAATCCATTCTGGCTTTACACCCTTAAGAATTACAGCCTTAGAACCTGTTATAAGAGAACCAAACCAATGCATCTTAGCTCCTGTATGATACAAAGGAGGTATACAAAGGAAAACATCATCCTGCGTCTGACCATGATGATTAGCCTCCGTCTCACAAGAAGCAACAAGAGCACTATGCTTATGAAGAATCGCTTTAGGAAATCCTGTTGTTCCAGAAGAGAAATAAATAGCAGCGATATCATCCTCATGTAATTCAATTGGAAGTCTCTCTGTTGAAGCATATGCTGCAAGCTTGGTTAAATCTTCTGCATAATCAGGACAATCCTTTTCAAAACCAACATAGAATTGAAGTTTAGTCTTCTCAAGGGAATCATGTATTGGATTCATTCTCTCAACAAATTCTGGTCCAAAAATAAGTATCTCAATATCAGCCAGGTCACAACAATACTCGATTTCATCACTTGCATATCTAAAGTTAAGTGGTACAACGACACATCCTGCTTTAAGAATACCAAAATAGATTGGTAGCCATTCTATACAATTCATCATAAGAATACCTACCTTGGTTCCTCTCTTAACATTTCTTGTAAGAAGGAAATTACCAACTCTATTGGCCATTCTATCAAATCTGCGCCATGTCATAGAGCGTCGATAAGGCATGCCCGGAAGAGCCAGTTCTATAAGGCTGGCTTCACGCCATGTCTGAGCGTTGTCCCTTTCTTCAGTTGGATTAATTTCTACTAATGCCTCTTCATGTGCACGATATCTGGCATTTCTTTCTAGAAAATCTGTAATTACCATAAGTTACCTCTTTATAATTCTTTATTATGCTTTACACTTTAGGTCGTCTCGCTCATACAGAAAATCGCTTAGACGACCTAAAGCTGTAAAGCATTATACTTAAATAATTTGTACCACAAAATATTTATAATCTATTGATTATCATCCTTAGGAAGTTCTTGTCTGATTTCTTTAGTACGGATTTCCTTAGTGATTTGAGTGATAAATTCGTCTAATGGCTTAACGCCTTCATCCCCTGCGAAGCGGCTTCGAACTGATACTGTTTTATCATCACGCTCCTTCTCGCCTACAACTATCATATATGGTAGCTTGTTAAGGCGGGCTTCACGAATCTTGAATCCAATCTTCTCTGCTCTGTTATCAACAGTTGTTAAGATTCCATTTTTCTTAAGCTCTGCTTCTACTTCCATAGCGTAATCAGCGTATTTCTCAGAGATAGGAAGGACTCTAACCTGCTCAGGACATAGCCATGTTGGGAATTTGCCTGCGTATTTCTCAATTAACCAAGCTAGCGTTCTCTCGTAGGAACCAATTGACGAACGATGGATTATTCCTGGGCGGACCTTGTCGCCATTCTCATCAATGTAATATAAGTCAAATAGTTCAGCATTATACTCATCCCACTGAACAGTTATAACTGTATCATCCTTACCATATACATTCTTAGCATTAATATCTACTTTAGGACCATAGAAGGCAGCCTCTCCTTCTGCTTCATAGAAGTCAATGTCTAATTCATTAAGGATATCTCTCATATGCTGCTGAGTTTTCTCCCAAGTCTCAGCATCACCGATGTATTTGTCAGTATTATTAGGATCCCACTTAGACAAACGATATGTTACATCCTCTTCAACACCAAGTGTCTCCATTACATATTTTGCAAGGGCAAGACATCCCTTGAACTCTTCAACCATCTGGTCTGGTCTTACTATCAAATGACCTTCAGACAATGTAAATTGTCTTACACGAGTAAGTCCATGCATCTCACCTGAGTCTTCATTTCTAAAAAGTGTAGAAGTCTCTGAATAGCGATGTGGCATGTCTCTATAGCTATGAGGTGTAGCCTTGAATACATAGTATTGGAAAGGACATGTCATAGGACGAAGAGCTAGCATCTTATCCTCATTATCAACATCCTTAGGATCAGGAATAACGAACATTCCATCCTTATAATGATACCAATGCTGTGACTGCTTAAATAAATCAGGCTTTGCCATAAATGGAGTCTTAGTTCTCTCATATCCCCACTCATTATCCTCTAAATCCTCAATCCAGCGAATAAGAGTCTGCATAATCCTATTACCCTTAGGCATAAGAAGTGGAAGACCCTGACCAATAACATCAACTGTAGTAAATAACTCCATCTCACGACCAAGCTTATTATGGTCTCTCATCTTAATATCCTCAAGATGGTCAAGATGTGCCTTCAATTCATCCTTACTAGCATAGGCTGTTCCATATATTCTTGTAAGCATTTTATTATGCTCATCACCTCTCCAGTATGCACCTGAAGATGATAAGAGTTTGAATGCCTTAATAAGCTTAGTATTAACAAGATGAGGTCCAGCACAAAGGTCAACAAAGTCATCCTCACCCTGTCTATAGAATGAAATAGTTGCATCCTCTGGCAAATCATTAATAAGCTCTACCTTATATGGCTCATTTCTATCTTCCATGAACTTAACAGCCTCAGCTCTTTCAAGCTCAAATCTCTCGAACTTAGGCTTAGACTTAATAATCTTCTTCATCTCTGCTTCAATCTTATCTAAGTCTTCTCTTGTAAATGGCTCTGTGTCAAAATCATAATAGAAGCCATCTTCAATTGAAGGACCAATTGCAAGCTTTGCATCTGGTCTAATCTTCTTAACAGCTTCCGCCATAATATGAGAGCATGTATGACGAAGAGCAGAAAGTCCCTCTTTATCTCTTGATGTAAGTATAGAGAGATTACAGTCTGAATCTATTGTAGTTCGAAGGTCTTTAACCTCTCCATCCACCTCAATTGCGCATGCATTTCTAGCAAGTCCTTCACTAATATCCATTGCAATATCAAGGCCTGTCATTTTACCTTCATATTCTTTTTTTGAACCGTCTTTTAATGTAATAATCATTATTAATCTCCCTTATAAATCAATTTCTATATGTATAAAAACTATCTGCCGCAGCATTTCTTATACTTCTTACCACTACCACATGGACATGGATCGTTTCTTCCCACCTTCTTATCTGATACAAATGTGTGAGCACGCTTCTGGTCCATAATAAGACTCTTCCTAGTATCAGCATCGAATATATCATCCCACTGTGGAAGTGTATATAACCACTCAGCCTTGGCATCAACCATGTTTCTAAATAGCTTCTCATTATCAAAATCAATAGTAACCTCTGTATCTTCCTTCATCTCTTCAATAGGATTAGGAGTAACTAGGCTATCATTGATTCCATCTAAGAATCCAACAAATGTTAATACCTCTAAATCGTATTGTTTAGCAAGGTCAGCAACTGTTCCCTTTACAACTTCATCAGGATTAGCTAACAGCTTCTCATACACCTTCTTTTCTTCTTCAAAATACTGATTCCAAAAGCTCTGTGCAGATACCTGGTCCGTCTGAGATTCGTATGCTACATTTCTCCATGTCTCTAATAGTGTCATTTATATTCTCTCCTTATAATTCTAATTTCTGCAATATACAACTTACTTATTATAACAAAAAAGTTGCATAAACTCAAAAAATACCTAAGAAAATATTGCTTTTTTATAATAAACCAATTATATTCTTATATAACAGTTAATAATTTCTACTTAGATATATCAGTTAAGCGATTTTCTTTATGAGCGTACTGATATATCTAAGTAGAAATACAATTAGCACTAATGAAAGGATTATTACTATGGTGAAAAGAATACTAGCTATTATAGCAATAATATTACTTGTGGGAATGTACGCTTCTACTCTAGTTGTCGCTTTAATTGGCGGGCCAAATGTAATGACATATCTTGGAGCCTCAATTGCAGCCACATTAATCATACCTGTATTGTTATTCTGTGGAATTGAAATAGCCAAGAAAATCAAAGAGAAAAAAGAAGAAAATGATAATATGTTTAAATAATTAATTATTAAGAATATAAAAGGCTTCAAGCTCCTGTCAGGGCATTTTACCCAGAACAGATGCTTGAAGCCTTATTTTTATACTTTCTTATATGTTGTAATTCATATTACTGTTTTCTTCTAACAGCCCAAATAACAATTCCTATAATTAGGCAAGCTAGTGGGATAAACAGACCCCAAATTATTCCATAAATAACTACTGCAGCTCCAGTTACCATTATTGATGAAACCTTAAGGGACTTAGCAGGAATAACAATCTGGTTAGAACTATTATCATCCCCTGTACCTACCATAGCTGTAACGGTATTTACAAATAACTTGCTATTACGGTTAGCAACATAACTATCCATCTCATCATTGAATAGATATTGGCAACCATATACAACAACTGCAGAGCCATTAGATGATGTAACCTCTAAACCAAGATTGAACTTACCAGTTTCATCACCTTCAACCTTCTCTGTGCTTGTACTTGTGCTACCATCAAGATTAGCTTTAATATAAGCACTGTCAGAGGTCTGTAGAAGTGGCGTAATTGTATAGTTGTTATTCTCAGAATAATCCATTGCAGATGCGCTATATAGAAGTACTGACTTCTTTCCAGCAATTCCATTAGATACATCTGATTCTAATACTTCAGGAAGCAAAGCGTAGTTTTGCTTATAATAGTATCCGCTAGAATCCTCACATACTACACCAGGCTTAACATTAACAGAGAAGCTTTGAAGCAGTCCCTTGTAGTTAGGCATATCATTTATAGATACTATTGACCTTGCTGTAGAATCAACATTTGCAATATTAAATAATACGTTACCGCCCCTTGCAGTATATTCATTAATCTTGTCAACATCATCCTTAGATAAATCCTTAGATGGTGCATTAATGATTAACAGTCTACATGCATCAGGCACCTTATCTGTCTCTAAGAAATTCAGCGACTGCATACTAAAGCTACCCTTAGTCAATGCAGATGTGGCATTAGAGCCAAGCTCCATCTCATCATGACCAGTCAAGGTACATATTAATGTATCAGTGTTATTCATTACGCGCTGCAGAGCACTTACAATCTGACCTTCACCATCGTAGCCTGTAACATCATAACTATAGCTTTGTTGATTCATAGAATACTCATATATATCATCAAAGTTTACACTCTTATATGCATTACCACTTACAACAATCAAGCTGTTAGGAGTCAAGCTCTCTGAAGTATATTGTGACGCGAACATTGGATTCTGTGTCAAGTCAACATACTCAACAGTAATCTTGTCATTGCTTGAGAACTCATCTAATGTCTTCTTAAGATTCTCATCACATTCACTCTCAGTAGCAAGAACATAAATTGTTGCTTCGTTATTGTAATTCTTAATGAATTCCTTGCCCTCATCTGACAATGTATACACTCTAGTAGCTGTTGCATCAAGCTGTGTATAATTATCAGGAATATATGTAACTGCAACATTTACAGTAATAGCAAGTACAATTGCAAGTACTAAGGATGCTCCTCTTGACAATGAACGAGCAAGTACCTGCTTAGATATTGTCCATCTTCTCTTTTGTATTACACATAATGCTAAGAACAAGAAAAGGGCAACAACTAATACATAATATACAAGTCCTTTGATGTCGAACATACCATTAAGGTAGTTCTGCATTGGCTTAGATAAAGACAAGCAATTAAGTATCTTAGATAACAGGTTGTCCTCTTGGATAATTAATGCAAGTATGCCATCCATCATATATCCAACGAATAATATGACAAATGATAATATAACAGTAATAATCTGACTCTTAGTTAAAGTAGATACAAATATGGAAATTGCAATACATGCAAGACCGAATATATATACACCAAATAGCGCAACATAGTTTTGCAGTAGCGCTGATGCTCCATATAACTCTAATACAATTGGTGAAAATGCGATAAAAATCATGGCAATTGTATATACAGCAGCCACCGATAAGAATTTGCCAAAGACAATCTTAAATGGCGACACAGGAGCCGTAAATATCAATTGGTCAGTCTTATTCTTACGTTCTTCAGAGAAGACTCTCATACAAAGAATTGGTGTAACAATAAGTATTACAGGACATAAGCCTGATAAAGCATATGATAGATATGGCTGTCCATTAACAAGATTATAAATCAAGAAATACAATCCAAAAAATGCACACAAAACACTTAAGAACACCCATCCTATAACATTAGTAAAAAGTGATCTAAAATCTCTCTTAAATATGGCAATCATTACTCTTCCTCCTTTGCAGTTAATTCTAGGAAGACATCTTCTAATGACTTGGTATCTTCTTTCATCTCAAATATTGATATTTTCTCAGATGATAATGCAAGGGATACATCTTCTCTTACATCCTTGCTATAGGTAGCAGTTACAGTAATGTTAACAGTACCTTCTTCAGCACCCTTTTCAACCGATACACTTTCAATATCTTCGATTGCTTCTATAATCTCTTTACATTTATCCATATCACCCTTAGCAACAATCTCAAGAACCTGCTTAGAGTTAAAATAGTTAGATAAAGTCTCGATAGCGTTATTAGCGATAATCTTACCCTTATCGATAATGAATACATGAGAGCATGTCTCACTTATCTCACTTAAAATGTGTGAGCTTAAAATAACTGTATGATCACCAGCAAGACTCTTAATTAAATCTCTAACCTCTTTAATCTGATTAGGGTCAAGTCCAACAGTTGGCTCATCAAGAATAATAACCTTAGGCGAACCAATAAGAGCCTGTGCCATACCTACTCTTTGACGATATCCTTTAGAAAGATTATTGATAATTCTATTAGACACATCACTTACCTTAGTAAGATTCATTACACGCTCTACTTCTTTATCTCTATCTTCTTTTTTTACCTTCTTAAGCTCGCATACAAACTTAAGATATTCACTTACCTTCATATCAACATACAAAGGTGGAATCTCCGGAAGATAACCAATACAAGCTTTAGCTTCCTCAGGCTCCTTATAGATATCATGTCCATCAATTAGGACTTCACCACTAGTTGGCGCAAGATATCCTGTAATAATGTTCATTGTTGTAGATTTGCCGGCACCATTAGGTCCCAAGAAGCCGTATATTTTTCCAGGCTTGATATCTAATGAAATGTCATCAACTGCAACATGATTTCCATAATTCTTCGTCAAGTGACTTACTTTAATCATGATTTGCCTCCTTCATTATCTATAAATAATCTCATCCCTTCCAGGTCCATTTGATACCATGGTAATAGGGAAGCCTAACTGTTCTTCAACAAACTCAATATACTTTCTACAGTTTTCTGGGAGCTTGTCATATTCCTTAATACCTCTGATATCACATTTCCATCCAGGAAGAGTCTTAAGAACAGGCTTAGCCTTCTCAAGCTTTGATGTAACAGGGAACTCAGTGGTTACTTCCCCATCAATCTCATATCCTACACATACTGGAATCTCATCAAGATATCCTAGTACATCAAGTACTGTAAATGCCACATCAGTAGCACCCTGCATTCTACAGCCGTATTTACTTGCCACACAGTCAAACCATCCTACTCTACGTGGACGACCTGTTGTAGCACCGAATTCACCTTTATCTCCACCTCTTTTTCGAAGCTCATCAGCTTCATCGTCGAATATTTCAGAGACAAATGCACCAGCTCCTACAGCTGAAGAATATGCCTTTACAACAGTAACAACCTGCTTAATCTCATAAGGTGGAACACCAGCTCCAATTGCTCCATAAGCAGCAAGTGTAGATGATGATGTAACCATTGGATAAATTCCATGGTCAGGATCCTTCAATGTACCAAGCTGTCCCTCAAGAAGAATTGTCTTATTCTCCTTAAGTGCTTTATCGAGAAATGATGACACATCTGCAACATATGGTGCAACCATATCTCTATATTCATGCAATGTATTCATTAATTCATCTTCCTTAAGCAATGGCTTATGATATAGATGCTCTAATAATACATTTTTCTTCTCACATATTCTTGCAACCTTACTCTTTAGGATTTCATCATCAAATAATTCCTGAACCTGAAAGCCTATCTTGGCATATTTGTCAGAATAAAATGGCGCAATACCAGATTTTGTAGATCCAAAGGATGCCTTACCTAATCTCTCTTCTTCATATTCATCAAATAGAACATGATAAGGCATAACAATCTGTGCCCTGTCAGATATAAGAATTTTAGGCTTTGGTACACCACCATTAATAATCTGTTGAATCTCATTAAACAGTTTCGGAATATCAAGAGCTACTCCATTGCCGATAACACTTGTTGTATGATTATAGAACACTCCAGAAGGTAATGTATGAAGCGCAAATCTACCATAGTCATTAACTATTGTATGACCTGCGTTAGCACCACCCTGAAACCTTACAATAATATCAGCATTTTCGGCTAACATATCTGTAATCTTGCCTTTGCCTTCATCTCCCCAGTTAGCTCCCACTACTGCTTTAACCATATTAATTCCTCCAATCAAATGTTTACTAGTAATCTCTATTTATATTGTTTAAAGCTTCCTATTCTTCTCCCAACAGTTATCGCCAATGAACCTGGTCCAATATGACATGCAACTGATAGTGACAATGGATCAACAACTATTTCTCTATCAGGCCAAATCTCAAGCACCTCTTCCTTGAACTTCAAGGCTGCCTCTTCATTGTTGGTATGGGCAATAGCAATCTCAACAATGGAAGGGTCATCATCAAATCGATTCTTGATATCATCCTTTATAGCCGTAATCATTGTCTGCTTACACTGTTCAATGGTTCTTGCTCTTGCAAATGTATCAAGCTTGCCACCCTGAATCTGAAGCACAGGCTTAATCTTAAGTATATTACCAAGTGCTGCAACAGCCTTGGTTAGTCTTCCACCTTTGCTAAGATATTCAAGCGTTGGAATAGATATGTATATACTTGAATCTCTCTTGTGATCTTCTAATATATTTCTTATCTCTGAGCCACTATAGCCCTTATTAGCAAGATATAAAGCATCCATAACAGATTCCTTCATAGTTACAGATATTCTCTGATTATCAACAACAAACACTTTATCTTCGTATTCATCATCCTGAGCTAGCATTTGTGCTGTCTGACAAGAACCACTAAGACTACTTGACATAGGAATATAGACAACCTCATCATAGTCCTCTAGAAGCTCATCCCATTTATCAATAACATCTCCTACAACAGGCATAGAAGTTGTAATCTTATCTTCAGTGTCCAGCTTTATATAGAATTCTTCCTGTGTCAAATCAATATCTTCGTAATAAACCTCATCACCAATATAAAATGGCATAGGAAGAACGTAAATTCCAAGCTTATTTGCTTCTTCTTTGTTAATTCCGCAATTACTATCTGTCAATATGGCTATCTTCAATATTCTAATCCTTTTTACATAGTAGTTTAACAGTAAAATACACCTCGTGGCGTATTTGCACACGAAGTGTATTATAGCATATTTGAAATTCGAATACAATATTACATCATTGGCATTCCACCGCCTGCCTGAGGTGGCATTGGAGGCTCTGGCTCTTTGATGTCAGCAACAACAGATTCTGTTGTAAGTAATGTAGAAGCAACTGATGTTGCATTAAGAAGAGCTGTCTTAGTTACCTTAACAGGATCTAGGATACCTTCCTTAACCATATCAACATACTCTTCCTTGTATGCATCAAAGCCCATTCCCTTCTTGGCTTCTTTAACCTTATTAATTACAACTGAACCTTCCAATCCAGCATTTGCAACAATGTAGAATAATGGAGCTTCTAATGCTTTAAGTACAACATTAGCACCTGTCTTCTCATCTCCATCTAATGAATCAGCAAGCTTAGCAACTTCCTTAGATGCATGAATGTATGCTGAACCACCACCTGCAATGATTCCTTCTTCAACGGCAGCTCTCGTAGCGTTAAGAGCATCCTCCATACGAAGCTTAGATTCCTTCATCTCTATCTCAGTAGCTGCACCAACCTTGATTACTGCGACACCGCCTGCTAACTTAGCAAGACGCTCCTGAAGCTTCTCTTTATCGAAATCAGAAGTAGTATCATCAATAGCTTTTCTTATCTGATTAACTCTGGCATCAATATCAGCCTTTGAACCAGCACCATCAACGATTACTGTATTTTCCTTCTGAACCTTAACAGACTTAGCACGACCTAATTGCTCAATTGTAGCATCCTTAAGCTCTAAGCCAACTTCTTCTGATATAACTGTACCATTTGTAAGGATTGCGATATCCTGAAGCATCTCCTTACGTCTGTCACCATATCCTGGTGCCTTAACAGCAACAACATTGAATGTACCACGAAGCTTATTAAGAATAAGAGTTGTAAGTGCTTCACCTTCAACATCCTCTGCAATAATAAGAAGTCTTGAACCTGATTGAACAATTTGCTCAAGAAGTGGTAATATATCCTGAATATTGGATATCTTTTTATCAGTAATTAAGATATATGGGTCTTCAAGTACAGCTTCCATCTTGTCCATATCTGTAGCCATATAAGCTGAGATATATCCTCTGTCGAACTGCATACCTTCTACAAGGTCAAGCTCTGTCTGCATTGTCTTAGATTCCTCAATAGTAATAACACCATCATTAGAAACCTTCTCCATTGCATCAGCAACCATATCACCAACTGAATCATCGCCTGCAGAAATTGCAGCAACTCTTGCTATCTGGTCTTTACCATTAACAGCCTTAGACATCTTAACAATTGCTTCAACAGCTGTATCTGTAGCCTTCTTCATACCCTTACGAAGTACAATAGGATTTGCTCCTGCAGCAAGGTTCTTCATACCTTCAGCAATCATTGCCTGAGCAAGAACTGTAGCTGTTGTAGTACCATCACCAGCAACATCATTAGTCTTAGTAGCAACTTCCTTAACAAGCTGAGCACCCATATTCTCGAATGCATCTTCTAGCTCAATCTCTTTAGCAATAGTTACACCATCATTAGTAATAAGTGGTGCACCATAAGACTTGTCTAATACAACATTTCTTCCCTTAGGACCAATTGTAACACGAACTGAATCGGCCAACTTATCAACGCCTGCCTCAAGAGCTGCTCTTGCTTCAGCGCCATATTTAATCTCTTTTGCCATAATTATTACCTTCTTTCTATAATTATTCTACAATTGCAAGAATATCGTCCTGACGAACGATAATAAAGTCTTCACCATCAAGCTTTACTTCTGTTCCAGCGTACTTAGAATAGATTACCTTCTGGCCAACCTTTACCTGCATCTTAATCTCTTTACCATCAACAACTCCACCTGGACCAACTGCAATAATCTCAGCCTCTTGTGGCTTCTCCTGAGCTGATGAAGCAAGAATAATTCCTGACTTAGTAGTCTCTTCTGCCTCGAGCTGCTTTAATACAACGCGATCAGATAATGGATTTAATTTCATAATAGAACGCCTCCTTTATATAATCAATTATAGTCTAATATTAATTCCAGATAATATATTAGCACTCGACGGAGTCGAGTGCAAGTAATTTTTGATAAATGTAATAAAATTCATAATATCATCACATTTTTAACTATATTATATACATATCCCAACCATCAGACATTGAATTTTTGCATTTATCAACGAATTCTGCCAAGGTTATATTCTCTAGAAAGCTATTAATTGTAGTATTAAGCTCTCCCCACAAATTATTATTAACAATACTTCTTAAGGATTTAGCATCCTCATTATTCTCACTATCAACATCTTCTAATATTGTATTATCTAATGCACTAACAACCTCTGACATTCTGATAGCTTCAGGCTTTTTAGACATGGTATATCCACCACCTATACCCTTTTGCGCCTTAATAAATCCTGCCATTTTAAGAAGTGGAAATATTTGCTCTAAATATTTTTTAGATATACCCTCTCTTTTAGCAATATCAATAGTGGAAACACTATTACCATTTTCAGAATATACAGCAATATCGACTAATGCTATAACTCCATATTCAACACGCGTAGATACTTTCATAGATTTACACCTCGCACTTATTTCTTCTTTCTGTTTTCAAAAAACTCACCTATCTTTAATTTCTTCTCTGAGGAGCTTTCCTTATTCTCCTTCTTAGGAAATAATGTTTCAAAATAAATTGAAATAAACTTAGAAGCTGAGCCTTTTACAATCGCATGCTGTTCCTCAGGTAATTTGTTATAGGCTGCTTTCACTGCCTTGAATTTATCAAAAGAAATCTTGCTTAATTCATCGATTGTAGTAATACCCGCATTCTCAAGAGGCATAAATAAGGCATCAATGAATTTCTTTCTGTCATCTTCACTTAATTCTGATAACCAGCTTGTAAGTGTCTTGTCAAGATTAATGCTAGATTCAGCCACGCTTGCACAACGAATGAATCTATTACGATATACATTCCAGGACATAATATCGTGTTGCGCTAAGCCTTCGTTCTCACTTCTTACAACATTATGATTCAGATTATTCTCTAGTAGCAATCCAACTACAGAGCTTCCTGGAACAGTACTATATATTTTCGGAAGAATTCTGTTATATCCTTCAGATGTAACAACTTCCTCTCTAAACCCTGGACCATCATTTGTATATACCGTAATAATATTATCCTGAATAGACTTATCGCAAAACGAAGATGCATATACTGCAAAGTTACCACCCTTAGAGTGTCCACCAACTCTTAGCTTACAATCCTTATCCTTGAAATTATCATTTAGATACTTAGCCGCTCTTAACTGACCTGGTGTCTGGTAGAGATATCCCATATTAATATCCTCTTTCCAGCCAGTAATTGTAGAATCAGTCCCTCTGTATGCTACAAAATACGTACCGTCATCAAGAATAAATGTTACAGCAGAAAACTGAAACTCTTCCTCTGAGACAACTTCATTAACATATCCTGTAAGATACATATTCTGGAATCTCTCAGCCTTCACTAATTCATCCATAAGAAATGGTGCCACCTTAAGAGAAGTCTTCTTTTGCAATAATTCTTTTCTATCATATTTCTCGAAGAACTGTTCATATACAAGAGAAAGAGGTATCTTAACATCTATGTCAGGCCCTGGAACAATGCCATCAAAGCTCGTATAACACAGTTCCGATAATATAACATTATCTATTTCATTAAATGGATCCTGTTCAAATGTTATGTCACCTCTCCACTTAATATAATCAATCATATTAGACATTAATTGTTCCTCCACTATCAATTATTATGCCGTAAAATATACAACTAACACTACTGTAAGATTAAGCAATGCATGACCTGCATATACAACCCATAATTTATGAGTTTCTTCATACACATACCCTATTAATAGGCCTAACAGGAAGGCATATATCATCTGGACCCAGTTAAAATGTAATATTCCAAAGAGAGCAGCAGATATAACAACTGTATAGCCTACAGATAATCTCTTCTCTAACTCTCCGCATACAATTCCACGGAACACCAATTCTTCCAATGCAGGCACAATTATTACATTTGCAAGGATCTTAGAGAACATATCACCATCGTTAAGATATTCTTCTGCTTTAGCAAATGATTCTGATACCTCTAATAATGGGAAATGTGTTGCAATTAGATTAAGAACTACCCCAAGAGCTATAATAGCTACAATAAATAGTAATTCTTTTGGAAGCTCACTTGCTTCAAACATTGGTTCAGCTTTATATACATTAGCATTTTTATACATAAAAAACATTACAACTAATGTAACAGCCCCTGAAATTGCTCCACAATACATACTTGACAGCGCAGTGCCGAACATGTTCTCGCTAGCATATCTAAGCAAAGAGAAAAGCATATTAAAAAGCACAAAATAAACAGCCAGAGGGAATAAAACTCTATAAAACACATTATTACTCATATTGCCAAACATATTGTCTTACCTCCCGCTTAAATCTTCTAGCAGTTCATATGCTCTCTTGTTATACAAAGGATGATATGCATTTCTTGCAATCTCGCACAAAGGCTCAAGCACAAATTCCCTATTATGCATATCTATATGAGGAATTGTAAGAACAGATGTATTAATGATTTTGTCTCCAAAGAGAATAATATCAATATCAATTGTTCTTGGTCCCCACTTCTCTTCCCTTACTCTATCGTGAGCAACCTCAATATCAAGGCAAACATCTAATAACTCCATAGGAGTATAGAATGTCTCTAGTTCACACACAAGATTCCTAAATTCATCAAGGTCTTCTCTACCATAAGGCTCTGTAGTATATATACTTGATGTTTTAACATTACGAACCTTTTCTAATACCTTAATATCGTCTATAGCATCATCAAGATAACTATCTCTATCACCCATATTAGAGCCTAGTGACAGATATACCTTTTCCCATTTCTTATGACAAACACATGATATATCTTCAAAATCAGCATCAACAGGCGCATTTGGTTTATGAATTTCAACAGTTACCTCATCAATAATATCATAGCTTTGTAGCAGCATAGTAGCTATTTCTTCAGCAGCAGTTTCTATCAAATCACATCTTACTGATTCAATATAATCTATTACCATATCACATACGCCGCCATAATTAACGGTTCTGTTTAATTCATCTGTATCATAGCTATATTCATCATTAAGGGTACATGTTATATCAACAAGGAATTCCTGACCGTCTCTTTTTTCCTCTTCGAATACGCCAATATGACTATATACTCTTAATCCTCTAATATTAATATCCATAAATAGCATTTATCCTTTCATTGCTTCAAGCATGTTAAGTAATCTAGCATTACTTTTTACATCATGTACTCTGACAAAACTAATATTATTGTAGAATGCATGGGCTGTAATTGCCAATGTACCTTCTAATCTCTCGTTTTTATCTAATGGTGTTACATAGTCTATTACTGATTTATTAGAAGCACCAAGCAGAATATTATAATTATGAACATGAAGTTTCGAAATGTTCTTAAGAATCATAACATCATCTTCATTGCTCTTACCAAAACCTAAGCCAGGATCTATTATTACCTTATCATTACCAAAACCATACTCCTTAAGGCGTACAAGTTTTTCATTAATTTGCAGATTCAGCTCATCCATTGATATAGTAGCTTTACTTCTACTAGGAATATTAATAAACCTATTATGCATTAGAATATATCCAACATTATTATCTCTAATTTTCTCTAGCATATTGTTAGAAAGGAAGCCTATATCATTAATAATATCAACCTTTTCTTCTATTACAACTCTTGCTGTGTCAGGCTTATATGTATCAACAGAAATTGGTATATCATAATTTTGCTTAATAGCTCTTATTGCTGGAATAATTCTATCAAGCTCTTCCTCTTCAACAATCGGCTTAAAACCAGGCCTTGTAGATTCTCCACCAATATCAATAATAGCAGCCCCATCTCTTACCATTTCACCAACAGCATATAATACCTTATCAGTATCAATTTCTCCATTGCAAAAAAATCTACCACCATCATAAAAAGAATCAGGTGTTAGATTAAGTATTGCAACTATATGCGTCTTATTGTCTTCAAGTTCAACATTTCCAAGCTTCAATTGTTTTCTCCTCAGGTAACCATCTACACGAGCTTGCTGCTTCACATTTATAACAATCCCTGGATAACTGGTCTGCTATACGAAGAAGATTAGCCCATGTTTCATTAACATTTTCCTCAACTGTATTCTCTCGAATATATGTATATATATCATTTAATGGCATCCTGCCACTATGATTATCAATAGCATAACATATTATATTAGTAGAATCATTATCAAACTCATACTCCTTAAGAAGTACCCTTGCAAACTCTGATGAACATTTATTATGCATACCATCATAATCATCTGCTCTTCCAATATCATGAAGATATCCCATAATTGCAGAAAGCTCTTCATAGTTATTCAACTCTCTACTCTTAGATAAAGCAGTAAGTATTCTAACAACCTCCCGGCTATGACTAAGATCGTGCTTACAATAATATCTTTCAGATTCTATATCATTAATTTTGTTAAGCTTTTCAATATATCTAGAATCACTTAGTATCTTATCAATCATTAGCATTTACCATTTTTTTGAAAGATGCCTTAATGTCTCTAAGATAAGACAATGAGCCTAAGGCAATTATTATGTCATTGTTATAATCTAAGGCTTTCATGGCTGCATCATCAAAATCTTCAGCAATTGTAACCTCAATATCGTATAAAAAACAATCGTTAGCGAGTAAACTAGCAGACATGGCTCTTGGATTATCAGGAGTAACTGTTACAACAGCATTTCCAAGGGGAAGCAATGTCTGAAGAATCTTAGATACTTCCTTATCCTTCAGTACTCCCATTATAAATGTGATACTCTTATCGCTAAAGTGATTGTCAATAGTCTCCTTTATTCGAAGTGCCGCAGGCTTATTATGACATCCGTCAATGAAGATTAGAGGTTCACTACTAACCTTCTCCATCCTTCCAGGAAGATATGCGTAAGACACTCCCTTTGATGCTTTATCAACATCAATATTAACACCCTGATATCTTAGAATATGGAGTGTCTCTAGCGCAAGAGTTGTATTATCATATTGAAAATCACCGAAGAAAGGCACCTTAACATTCTTGAACTCTCGACATGTCACAGTATTACGATTCATAATATACTTAACATGATGATAGTCAACGAATTCGAACTTTGCGCCAATCTCTTTGACATATTCCATTAAAGCATTATTAGCTTCATCCTCCTGCTTAATTGATATACCGTAACAATTCTTCTTAAGAATTCCGGCTTTCTGGGTGGCAATTTCACCAATAGAATCGCCAAGTATACCTACATGATCCATTCCTATGGATGTAATTACAGAACATAAGACTTCATCAAACACATTTGTAGCATCTAATAAGCCTCCCATTCCTGCTTCAACAATTGCAAAGTCGACATGATTAGATTCGAAGAATAATAATGCAATGGCAACCTGAACCTCAAACAGTGTAGGCAATTCATCCTCAAACATATCCTTCGTTACATCAATAATATTAGACACGAAACCTAAGTATTCAATTTCATCTAACTCTTCTCCATTTATTGAATACATCTCGAATTCACTGAACACACATGGAGATGAGAATTTGCCAACTTTATAGCCACATTCCATTAGGGCAAATTGCAACATAGCACAAACGGAGCCTTTTCCGTTTGTGCCTGCAACATGAATTACTTTTATTCTCTTCTCAGGGTTGCCTAGCCTGTTAAGAAGAGTCTTCACTCTGTCTAAACCAGGCTTAGTTCCTAACGCACTAATTTTCTGAATAAATGCATCAGCCGTAGCTTTATCTATCATTTCTTAACACCCTTTGTATCTCTGTTACCTATGTGTAATCTGTTAAGAGAGATTTTCTTGCCCTTAACAGTTACCGTCTTGTTTCTGCCTTCAGTAATATAATGAATCTTAACAAGTTCATCATCCTTAGTAAGCTTAATTCCTCTAACGCCAATGGCCCCCTTCTTCTTCTCAGGAATACTAAGAGCTTCTATTCTAAGGAAATAATTGTTCTTAGACTGCATTACAATTGTATCGCCTTCATCAACAACATATACACACAATAGTTCATCGTCATCCCCTAGCTTTGTGGCAGCAGTTGTTCTTTTTTGTACATCGAATTCATCACCCTCAACAACCTTAACCATACCATGCTTTGTACCAAATACAAGCTTCTTATCCTTAAGGTTATCTAATGCTTCTACAAGCAGGAAATTCTCCTTGGAAATGTCGAATTTACTTACGTTATCAATTGGAACGCCCTTATCTCTGAACTTGCCAAATGGAAGGTCTAACACCTTAATAAGATGCAAGTTACCCTCATTTGTAAATATTCCAAGCTTAGACAGATTCGTTGTAAATATAATCTGTTTACTTTCCTTATCTGCCGCTTCCTTATTACGCTCATAAGTAGCAACATCAATAGTCCTTGCATATCCAAATTTATCAAGTAATATTACAACATCAATTTCTTCAATAGGCTTTTCTTCATATACTACTTCTGCAAGATTATCAATGACAGTCTTTCTCTCTGTAGCAAATTCCTTCTTAATGGCCTTCAAGTCCTTGATAATTGTCTTAGCCATTACAGATTTCTTCTCAAGAATTTCACTATAAGCCTGAATATTCTTCATTGTATTCTCGTAATCAGCCATTAAAGCCTGAATTTCCAAACCAACGAGCTTAGATAATCTCATGTCGAGAATTGCCTGTGCCTGTCTTTCTGTAAATTTCAACTTAGAAGCATCCTTCTTAGAGGCATCAGTCTTGAACTTAATACCCTTCGTCTCTCCTGTAACAAGACAGTTCTTAGCATCCTTAACAGACTTACTTCCACGAAGAATCTCAATAATTAAGTCAATTACATCACATGCCTTAATAAGACCTTCCTGAATCTCCTTCTTATCTCTTTCCTTCTGAAGAAGTGTAGTATATTTTCTTGTACAAAGCTCATATTGAAAATCAACATTATGTCTGATTATTGGGACAATACCCATAGTCTCAGGTCTGCCATTAGCAACAGCTAACATATTGACACCGAATGTATCTTCTAGTTTTGTCTTCTTGTATAGAAGGTTACATACATTTTCTGCATCAGCACCCTTCTTAAGCTCTATTACAATTCTTATTCCTTCTTTAGATGATTGATTGGAAATATCAGTTATATCCGTAGTCTGTTTCTTCTCAACTAGACTATATACATCATTAAGGAATTTACCAATATTAGCACCAAGCATTGTATAAGGAATCTCCTTAATCACAATTGCCTGCTTGCCGCCTTTTAGCTTCTCAATCTCTACCTTGCCTCTAATCTTAATCTTACCTGTACCAGTAGAATAGATTTCAAGAAGGTCATCCTTGTTTGTAACAATTCCACCAGTAGGAAAATCAGGACCCTGAATAATCTCAAGCATTTGTGCTGTATTGATGTCAGGATTCTTCATATAAGCAATTACACCATCAATCACCTCTGACAAATTATGTGTAGGGATTGAAGTAGCCATACCAACTGCAATTCCTTCTGCACCATTTATTAATATATTTGGAATTCGTACTGGCAGAACTTCAGGTTCTTTTTCTGTCTCATCAAAATTAGGAACAAAGTCTACTACATCCTTATCAAGATCAGCTAAATATGCGTCTTCTGTGACCTTACGAAGTCTTGCTTCAGTATAACGCATAGCTGCAGGATTATCTCCCTCTTTAGAGCCGAAATTACCATGGCCATCAATAAGTGGCAATCCCATCTTGAAATCCTGAGCAAGTACAACTAATGCACCATATATAGAAGAGTCACCATGTGGGTGATACTTACCCATTGTATCTCCAACGATACGGGCACATTTTCTATGTTGCTTATCATGTCTTATACCAAGTTCATGCATATCATATAATGTACGTCTCTGAACAGGCTTCAACCCATCCCTTACATCAGGAAGAGCTCGAGACACAATAACAGACATAGCATAATCTATATATGATTTTTGCATTATTTCAGAATACTCCATATGGAGTAATTGTTCTGGCTTAGCCATTATTCTTATCTCCTTTTCTAAGCGGTGGCTCGCACATTATATTCGACTTACGTCGAGGTGCTCGCCGTGTAATAAGGAATCCGTCACTTCGTGACACCTTATTACAAATCTAATTCTGCTTCTCTAGCGTGTTCATATATGAAGGCACGTCTAGGTGGCACTTCATTGCCCATAAGCATTTCTGTAACATCACTTGCCATTCTACCGTCTTCAATCTCAACCTTCTTTAGAATTCTTCTTTCAGGGTCAAGTGTTGTCTCCCATAATTGTTCAGCGTCCATTTCACCAAGACCTTTGTATCGTTGCAATGTAAATGGACCCTTATGTCTCTTACGATATTTCTCTAATGCCGCATCATCATATAGGTATTCTTCTTCTCCCTTGCTAGGAATTGCCTTATATAATGGTGGCATGGCAATATATACATGTCCTTCGTATATAAGCTCTGGCATAAATCTATAGAACAATGTCAGAAGCAAAGTAGATATGTGAGCTCCATCAACATCGGCATCGGCCATAATTATAATCTTGTCATAACGAAGCTTAGATATATCGAAATCATTACCATAGCCCTCTGAAAAACCACATTCAAAAGCACTAATCATGGTCTTAATTTCAGCATTTGCAAGAACCTTGTCAATGCTTGCCTTCTCTACATTAAGAATCTTACCTCTAATAGGTAAGATTGCTTGATACTTTCTATTTCTTGCTTCTTTTGCAGAGCCTCCCGCTGAATCTCCCTCCACTATGAAGATTTCACATTTTGAAGCATCTCTACTCTCGCAGTTAGATAGCTTACCATTCTGGTCAAACGAGAATTTCTTCTTAGTCAAAAGATTCGTCTTAGCTTTCTCTTCTGACTTTCTAATCTTTCTTGACTTCTCAGCACAAGAAATAACAGACTTAAGAGTCTCAAGATTCCTGTCAAAATAAAGAATTATTTCATCATTTACAATCTTAGATGTAGCCTTAGCCGCATCCTGATTGTCAAGCTTCGTCTTAGTCTGTCCTTCGAATCTAGGATCCGGGTGCTTAATAGAAATAATGGCAGTCATTCCATTTCTAACATCTGCACCTGTGAAATTATCATCCTTTTCCTTCAATATGCCAAGCTCTCTGGCATAATTATTAATCACACTTGTAAATACGCTCTTAAAGCCAGTAATGTGTGTTCCACCTTCTGAATTGTATATATTATTACAAAAACCAAGTATTGTCTCATGGAATTCATTAATATATTGAAATGCAACTTCAATTTCAATTCCATCAGTCTTACCTTCAAAATATATAATATCTGTTACAGCCTCATTATTCTTATTAAGCGCTTTAACAAAGCCTTTGATTCCATCTGGTTCATGGAACACTACATGCTCTACTTCTTCCCCTCTTCTGTCCTCATAGATAATTGTAAGCTCTGGGTTAAGGTATGCAGTTTCATGCATTCTCGACTTAACATCGTCACCCTTAAAATTAGTCTTCTCAAATATCTCTGGGTCAGGTAGGAAATTAATCTTAGTTCCAGTCTTCTTAGTCTTACCAATTGTTGGAAGAAGACCTTTAACTAGTTTCTCTGTTGGATTACCTCTCTCGAATCTGTCGTGGTGAATATATCCATCTCTTGATATCTCCACATCCATATAAGTTGATAACGCATTTACTACTGAGGAACCAACTCCATGAAGACCACCAGAGGTCTTATATGCTCCATCATCGAATTTACCACCTGCATGAAGTGTAGTAAATACAAGACGAGATGCTGGTACTCCCTTCTCATGCATACCAACAGGGATACCTCTACCATTATCAATAACAGTACATGAACCATCCTTTTCTAGTATTACAGTAATCTCATCACATTCACCCTGCAAATGTTCATCAACAGCATTATCAACAATCTCATATATAAGGTGATTAAGGCCTTTTCTCGTAACTGAACCAATATACATTCCAGGTCGTTTTCTAACAGCCTCTAATCCCTCTAATACTGCTATGCTGTTTTCATTATAAGCTTGCTTTGCCATTACTATCTCCTAACGCAACTTAGAATAGCCATAGCCGTTAACCATGGCTTCAATAGGTATTCCCTTCTTACAGAATGGACAATCTGCTGGTTTATACGATTCATAACCAGGCAAATCATCAATTGTAAATATTGGAAATACATCTGTAGAATCTACTACATGTCTTGTAGAGAAGATTGAACTAACGCCAATAACATCTCCACCATAATATTCTATACATTCCATACTCTGACGAACTGTCTCACCTGTAGACATAGTAGCCAAAAGTAGGAATATCTTTCTTCCTTGAATTGAAGGCTTAATATTCTCTCTAAATAATAATTGGTTAACAGAATTAACCTCAGGACATACAACACGAATTGTCTCGTGATGAGGTGACATACCAATATTAGTCTTCTCAACCTCTTCAGCAAGATATGCGCCCAACACCTGTGTTCCATCCATACATACAATTGTATCTAACACCTGCACCTTATGACGCATCTTCTCAACAAGGTGTTTTGCAGCTTCTCTCGCTTCCTTAGTTCTAACCTTCATTGATGTAACATCAACATAATAATTGATGTGGGACTGAATAGTTGCAAAATGTCCCGGAACTGCATTTAAGACTATTTGCTCATCATCCTGAGCATGAAACTCAATAAAACGTTCATGGATAGCCTTAGGTTTCTTGTTACCTTCTCTCATTACACTGTTGTCTTGAATAAAATCTGATAAACCGCTCATAGTAATCTCCCCCTTATTATTTTCCTGTTGAGCCAAATCCTTTGCTGCCTCTTGCAGTATCATCTAAAGAATCAACTTCTTCAAACTCTACTGACAAAAATGGTTGAATAATCATCTGTGCTATCTTCTGATTAGGTGATATGACACGAATCTCATTACTATCATTATGTACTGGAACCTTAATCTCACCTCGATAATCACTATCAATAACACCTGTACAATTAGCAGGACGAAGCCCCTCCTTACTAGACAGTCCGCTTCTTGCATAAATACCCCCGAAGTAACCATCTGGAATTGCCACGCTTATACCTGTTCCAATTAGCTTCGTCTCATGTGGTGCAATACTAACATCACTATCAATATCCGAAAACAAATCATATCCGGCAGCATATTCGCTACCACGAACAGGCAGAAGTGCCGATTCAGATAACTTCTTAAGTTGAATGTTCACTCACAACCTCCTTATTATTTTTTATCCTTGTCTTTTTTACCAAATGATATTTTGTTCTCATTATGATTAATCAGTCTTACAATATTACTTCTATGCTGGAATATTGCAAGGGCAGTTGCAAATAACATAACAATATATACTTCTATAAGATACTCACTTGGATAAGTAAGCCATGGGAATGTAGGCATACTCAGCCATCCTAGCTGTCCAAATACAACCACACATACACCATATGTTATAGAGCCAAGTATTGAGCCTAATGAAACATACTTGGATATTAATGTTACAGTAAGAAATACTGCCAAAGAGATGGCAAAAATCTTAGGAAACATAATTGACACTAATCCTGCAGAGCATGCTATTCCCTTTCCTCCCTTGAATTTCAAAAATGCAGGGAAGTTATGTCCAAGTATTGTACCAATACCTGCGTAAATCATTATCATTCCAATATAATCAGCACTATTTCTGAATAGAAAATAGACAATGAACATTGCGAGTACACATTTTAGATAATCAACAATAAAGGTAATTGCTCCAGCTTTCCAGCCAAGTGTACGCATTGTATTAGTCATTCCAACTCCGCCACTACCTTCTTTTTGTATGTCTACATTAACTGATTTACCTAAGAAATATCCTGTTGTAAAATTACCCAGCAAGTAACCAATAACAACAGCTACTACTCTATATAATATCTCACTTGTCATCTTTTCGCTCCCTGATTATAAATTTTAGAGATGTACCTTCAAAACCAAAGGCATCTCTTATTCTATTCTCAAGATATCTTACATATGAAAAATGCATCAGATTCTTATCATTTACAAAAATTACAAATGTTGGCGGCTTAACACTAACCTGTGTCACATAGAATATCTTAAGCCTCTTGCCCTTGTCTGATGGTGGTTGCTGCATGGCCACAGCTTCAATCACAATCTCATTAAGGACACCTGTTGCAACTCTCATAGCGTTATTAGCAATAACAACATCTATCATATCATATATCTTAGGAAGTCTCTGCCCTGTAAGAGCAGAAATGTATATAATTGAAGCGTATGGCATAAAAGATAATACACTTCTTATCTTATTGCTAAACTCATTTACAGTCTTATTATTCTTCTCAATTGCATCCCACTTATTAACAGCAATGATTATACCCTTGCCTCTCTCATGGGCAATTCCAGCAATCTTAGCATCCTGTTCTGTAACACCTTCTGTTGCGTCAATCATTATAATTACAACGTCAGCTTTTTCAACAGCAGTAACTGCTCTTATAATAGAATAACGCTCTAATTCTTCTTTAATCTTAGATTTTCTTCTGATTCCAGCGGTATCAATGAATATGTATTCCTTGCCATCGAATTTCACCTTGGTATCAACAGCATCCCTTGTGGTACCAGCAATATCAGATACAATTACACGGTCCTTGCCGCATAGCTTATTTACAAGAGAAGACTTACCAACATTAGGCTTACCAACAATTGCTATCTTAGGAATCTCTTCATCCTCATCGGATTCCTCCTGCTTAGGAAAATGTGCAATAACTTCATCAAGCATATCTCCAAGGCCTAATCTTGAAGAAGCTGAAATTGGATGAGGCTCACCTATTCCAAGATTATAAAACTCATATACATCAGGCATGAATTTATCGAAGTCATCTACCTTATTAACAACAAGAACGATTGGTTTGTTAGACCTTCTAAGCATGTCACACACCTTAGAATCAGAATCAACCAACCCCTGTCGTACATCAGTCATGAACATAATAACATCTGCTGTATCGATTGCTATCTGCGCCTGTTCTCTCATCTGAGAGAGAATGATATCATTAGAATCAGGCTCGATTCCTCCAGTGTCTATAAGTGTAAAATCCTTATCAAGCCAGGATATATCAGCATATATTCTATCTCTGGTAACTCCTGGAGTATCTTTAACAATAGATATTCTTTCTCCAGCCAGAGAATTAAACAGTGTTGATTTACCAACATTAGGCCGTCCTACTACGGCAACTACAGGTTTACTCATTTTTATCTCCTAAAACACACAAAAAAATGCATTTTTTATCCAATTGATATTATCTTCATCAATTGCAATTATATCAAAACGCATTGGATGATTAAGACTAATATTATTTTCTTTTATGTAGCCTATTGCTACCTTGCTAATATTCTTTCTTTTCTTATAATCAACTGCTTCTACAGCACTAACACTAGCCTTATTCTTTCTATACTTCACCTCGCCAAAGCACAGATAATTCTTAAGATTACCATCTTCCATTACTGTATCATAATATATTATATCAATTTCACCAAATTTATGAAAATGATAATTCATTGTTATTACTTTAATACCATTACTAATCAGATAATCTCTGGCTAATTCTTCATATCTTGTACCAATCTTCCTATTATTCAAACAATATCTCCCCAAAATGTATTATTTAGGAACGTAGCCATCTAACTTAGCCTTTACTTTATCCATTCCATCAACAAATAGTAAGATTTCAGCAACCACCTCATATAATTCAGGTGGAATAGCATCTCCTATATCCAGCTTAGATAATGTATCAGCCAATTTATTGTCCTTATAAAAAGGAACATCGCTTTCTTTAGCTTTTTCAATAATCTTCTCAGCTACGGCTCCTTTACCTGTTGCAAGAATTTTAGGCGCAACATCTCCAGGCTCAAATGCAAGTGCAACAGCCGTCTTATCCTTATCAACCTTATTAAGTTCTTTAGGCTTCCAGCTTTTTTCTGGCATGTGGTCTCCTTAGGCTCTAACGTCAAATGAATATCTAGATACAGGTGTTGTGGTACCACGGGTATCATGCTTTAAGAAATCTTCAACAAGGTTAACCTGCTTTCCTTCATTCTCAACATTGATATTACATGTATACCCCTTCTTTTCTATTCTCTTCTGTAATATATCCACATTATTCATAATCAAATCATAGCTTGCATCATCCTCCATGTAGAACTTCGTATCTACATTTCGATTATGAAGCTTAACTGAAATATCAGTAGAACCCAGATGGTCCATATCAAAATGAAGAAATGCGCTTATTTCATCATCCTCTGACTTATTCATCTTGTTCTTATATACATAAAGCTCAGAATTAGTATTCTGGCTAGACATACGAATAGGCAATTGAACATAAGTAAAATTCTGATTAACCTGATTCATAAAATCAATATTACTTCTAATCTCTGATGTGGCCTTAGTCACCTGACTATTAACCTTATTCATTTGAGCAGTAACCTGCTCTAATTGTCTCAATCCCATTTCAAGCTTCTCATATAATCTCTTCACAGGCTCACCCTTGGCAACATCAGCTGGATCTAATGTCCATTGTTGCTCGGTCATATTATTGATTAATGCCTTATAGGAATCACTTCCGAACAAATTCTTAATCATAGTGCGAGACACATTAACATTTTCAATGTAATTAGCAAGACCCTTCATAAAGTCAGTAACATTAGCCTTCGGATTAATATTTCCATTCTCATCAATAAACTTGGAATTATTATTAAGAAAATCAGTATCGTTCTTAATCATCTCATTTAGAGCCTTGTATTGTGACTCTGTTAAGGTATTGCCTATGGAATTACGAGGATATGACTCCTGATTATATGTTGTATTAATATCAAGCCCAGTCATAGGTCGAGCATTACCCTCTGCATCTATTACCTGCGTATTATTAGTTGGAATATTAGTTGTCTGGTTATTAACCTGATTAGACACATTCTGGCTATTAGGCTGAGGGTTATCAGCACTGTTGTTAACCTGCTGTATGAATGAATCTATTCCTTTACCTATGTTGGCTTTATTATCTGTTGCGTTATTGCCTGTAAGCTCTGATTCAGACAACGCAGCGCCTGGACCAGAATTATTAGTATTAGCATTATT
>ONCT01000013.1 GCA_900316395.1 uncultured Lachnospiraceae bacterium
CTTGTTTAACGACCCTCGCTGCTGTCTCAACGGCAGCGGGGGACTTTTTATGATCGACACGGCAAGTACAGCCTTGAAAAATCTGCAAAAATGTGATATTATCATATCAGACCCCGCCGAACAGCGGGGAAAATGACACCGATACCAAGCTTTACATAGGTGATACGATGAAACATACGGACGAACAAGCAGCTGTGTCCAAAGACCGCCGCATCTGGTTAAGCAGGATGCTGAATAAGATAATCCATGTACTTTAGTACTCGGAGAAAAACGCTGAGTAATGAAACGGAGGTTCCAGCGTGAATAAGGTTATTTTAATGGGAAGACTGACTCGTGATCCTGAGGTTAGATACTCACAGGGACAGAATGGCGAGCAGATGGCAATTGCCAGATATTCGCTTGCTGTTGACAGAAGACGTGCGAGAAACACCGGAGATGATCAACAGTCAGCTGATTTTATTAACTGTGTAGCATTTGGCAGACAGGGTGAGTTTGCTGAGAAGTATCTTAAAAAAGGTACTAAGATAGCCGTAACAGGTCGTATTCAGACAGGAAGCTATACTAATAAGGATGGCCAGAAAGTTTATACGACAGATGTAGTTATAGAGGAACAGGAATTTGCTGAAAGTAAAGGAAGTGGCGAGGGCAGTACAGGTTATACACCTAGAGAGAGTGCTCCGTCAGCTGCAGATGCAGGCGGTTTTATGCCGATACCTGATGGTATCGAGGGAGACCTTCCTTTTAAGTAAAATCCTTGATTCCAAAGAGGTTACAGCAATTTTGTTGTAATACTGAAGAAGGAGGAGAAAAATGCCTTATAATAAGTCAGAGCAGGGTGCTACTGCTCCAATGAAGAGAAGACCTATGCGTAGAAGAAAGAAAGTTTGTGTATTCTGCGCAGATAAGAATAATGAAATCGATTACAAGGATGTAAATAAGCTTAGACGTTACATCTCAGAGCGTGGTAAGATTCTTCCTAGAAGAATTACAGGAAACTGTGCAAAGCATCAGAGAGCACTTACAGTTGCTATCAAGAGAGCTAGACACATCGCTCTTATTCCATACGTAGTTGAGTAATCAATTATAAAAGCTATGAGCCCGACATTAATTTGCCGGGCTTTTATTGTACATGAAAATAAATCATTAAAGAGGATTTTTGGACGGTTTACTAAGGGAATATCTCTTTCTTAAAATTGACATAAAATGGGGTGAAATTATAATTTTCCCTTTAAATTGTCAGAAAATTGTGATACAATATTTAAATGTATTATGTTACAAATATATTACATATTAATACAAAATTGTTAAATCTATTTTTATATAAAGGAGACAAATAATAATGTTCAGAGTTAATGAGGACTATTTGAAGCTTCCGGGAAGCTACCTTTTTTCTACAATAGCTAAAAAGGTGTCTGCGTTCAGTACAGAAAATCCGGACAAGAAGATCATAAGGCTTGGTATTGGAGATGTTACTCAGCCATTATGTCCGGCTGTTATAAAGGCTCTTCACAGTGCGGTTGATGAGATGGCAGATGCATCAACATTTAAGGGTTATGCACCTGATCTTGGATATGATTTCCTTAGAAATACAATTGCACAGGAAGATTATAAGAGCAGAGGATGCGATATTGCAGCAGATGAGATTTTTGTAAGTGATGGTGCAAAATCTGATTCTGGTAATATCCAGGAGATATTCTCAAAGGATACAAGAATAGCTGTTTGCGATCCTGTTTATCCTGTATATGTTGATACAAATGTTATGGCAGGAAGAACAGGTACATATGACAGTACTACAGGTCTTTGGAGCAATGTAATTTATATGCCATGTACAGCGGAGAACGGATTCAGCCCTGAATTTCCAAAGGAAGTTCCTGATCTTATCTATCTTTGCTATCCTAACAATCCTACAGGTGCTTCAATCACAAAGGATGAGCTCCAGAAGTGGGTTGATTATGCAAATAAGAACGGCTCGGTAATTGTTTATGATGCGGCTTATGAAGCATATATTTCAGAGGAAAATGTTCCTCATTCTATATATGAATGCGAAGGCGCAAGAACATGTGCAATCGAAATAAGAAGTTTTTCAAAGAATGCCGGATTTACAGGAACACGTCTTGGATTCACAGTTATTCCTAAGGATATCAAGACAGCTGACGGCGTAACACTTCATCAGCTTTGGGCAAGAAGACACGGTACAAAGTTCAACGGAGCTCCTTATATCGTTCAGAAGGCCGGTGAAGCAGTATATTCTGCTGAAGGAAAAGCTGAGACAAAGAGCCAGATTGCATATTACATGAATAATGCAAAATATATATATGACGGACTTAAGGCTGCAGGATACAGTGTTTACGGTGGTGTAAATGCTCCATATATCTGGCTTAAGACACCAAATAATATGACATCTTGGGAATTCTTTGATTTCCTTCTTGATAAGGCAAATGTTGTTGGTACACCTGGTTCAGGATTCGGACCAAGCGGTGAAGGATACTTCAGACTGACAGCATTTGGAAGCTACGAAAATACAGTCGAAGCTATTGACAGAATCAAAGCTATTTAAGCTAATTTTATATACGCAGATATTTTACGTGCAGGGGGTTTTTATGAAAAAAGCTTTTAACAGAGTTATCGGATTTATATTGGCGGTAGCAATCGTTTTAACAACGGTTATACAGGGTAAGACAGTTAAAGCGGCTACTCCGATAGCAGATGGTAGAGGAAGAACTCATGATCACAGATTTGACGATTATGAACGAGTAGATGGAATCGACGTTTCATATGCTCAGGGTGATATTGATTGGAAGAAAGTAAAAGCGGCCGGAATTAAATTTGCATTTATCAGAGTCGGCGGTAGAGGTTACGGTCTTCCGGGGAATATGTATTTTGATGAAACATATATGGACAATGTTAAGGGAGCGCTTGAGAATGGTATAGAGGTTGGACTTTATTTCTTCTCTCAGGCACTTACAGAGAAAGAAGCAGCTGATGAAGCAAAACAGTTGCTTGAATATCTCCATCCTAAGCAGGGAACATATCCACAGCTTAGAGGAGGAATTCCTCAGTATCTTAACAGAATCACACTTCCTATCGTTATGGACTATGAGTACAGTCCAAGCCAGAGTGGTAGATTTTTACATCATACACTCAGTAAATCACAGGCAACAAAAAATGTAGAAGCTTTCGTGAAGGTTATAAAGGGTGCAGGATACAGACCTTGTCTTTATGCGAGTGCTTCATTCCTTGAGGATCAGGTTGATGCAGACAGAATAAGTACTATGGCTGATATCTGGCTTGCTCATTACACTGATGCTACTGATTATGATAAAGATTATACATATTGGCAGTATACAAGTATCGGTCGTATCGATGGTATCGATGAATATGTTGACCTTGATGTATGGTATACAAAGGTTAAGAAAAGTAATGTTCAGTGTGTTAAGGACACTTACAAAGGTGTGACAGGATGGTATGCTGAAAGAAACGGAAAGATTCTTCCGAACTATACAGGTTTTGCAAAGAACTCAAATGGATGGTTCTATGTTAAAAACGGAAAAGTTGATTTCTCTATAAGTAATGTTATTAAGGGAGAGATTAATGGAAGAAGCGGCTGGTGGCATGTTAAAAATGCTAAAGTTATTTTCTCTGATACTGTCGCGAAAAATGAATATGGCTGGTGGCGTATAAGAGACGGTAAAGTTGATTTCGATTATACCGGAGCATCCAAGAATGAATACGGCTGGTGGAGAATTGTCGGCGGTAAAGTTGACTTCCAGTGTAATTCAGTAATCAAAAATGAAAATGGTTGGTTCAGATGCAAAGGCGGAAAGGTAGACTTTGGATTTAACGGACTTGCCAGAAATGAATACGGCTGGTGGTACTGCCGAACAGGTAAAGTTGATTTCAGTTACTGCGGACTTGCCAAGAATGAATATGGTTGGTGGTACGTAAAGGACGGTAGAGTAAGATTTGACTTTAACGGAATGGCTGAAAACCAGTACGGAACATTCCTTTGCAGAAACGGAAAAGTTGATTTCAATTATACAGGTATGTTCTATAGTAACTATGGTTATAGCTGCTATGTTGTAAATGGACGCGTGGTAGATGTTTATTATTAAATTCACTTTACAAAGTGGAGAATCTATCATATAATCTATGAATATTATGGGTGAATGTTCAGATTTCACTTAAAAAAGATAAAAGCTGTGAAGGAGACGGAACACAGAAAGACATTGCAGGGATCGATGGTCATGGACTGGAAGCCATCGAATGAAAAACTGTGAAACCTAACACTCCGGAGCCGGTATGAAGAAAAGCTTACCCGTAAGTAACGCGTTAAGTACGATTTGAGAGAATATTTTTTCATGATATTATATTATGGAAGATATTAATGCGGGTGGTACCGCGGAAATTATGATTTTCCGTCCCGGGATGCTGTAGAGGTGTCCCGGGATTTTTTATGAAATAAAATATACCGGGATCAAGAAAGTTTAGAATCAGGAGTAGAGAAATGGATATCAAAAACATTTACAGAGACAAAACAATTGATAAGATGACAGAAGCAGACGTAGGAAGTGAAGTAAGACTTGCCGGATGGGTAGAGAATATTCGTGACCATGGTGGAGTTTCATTCATCGACCTTCGTGATATGTACGGAGTTATGCAGGTTGTTCTTCGTGATACTGCACTTCTTGACGGAATCTCAAGAGAGCAGGCAATCTCTGTTAAGGGACTTGTTGAGCACAGAGATGAAGAGACATATAACCCAAAGATCCCTACAGGAACTATAGAAGTTGAAGCTCATACAATCGACATCCTCGGAAAAGTATATGAGCAGCTTCCTTTTGAAATCATGACATCTAAAGAAGTAAGAGAAGATGTAAGACTTAAGTATCGTTATCTTGATCTTAGAAATGAAAGAGTTAAGGACAATATCCTTTTCAGATCTAAGGTTATCAGCTTCCTCAGAAAGAAGATGGAAGACATGGGATTTGTTGAAATTCAGACACCTATCCTTTGTGCTTCTTCACCTGAAGGCGCAAGAGATTATATCGTTCCTTCAAGAAGATATAAGGGTAAGTTCTATGCGCTTCCACAGGCACCTCAGCAGTATAAGCAGCTTCTCATGGTTTCAGGTTTTGATAAATATTTCCAGATTGCACCTTGTTTCAGAGATGAGGATGCAAGAGCTGACCGTTCACCTGGAGAGTTCTATCAGCTTGATTTCGAAATGAGTTTTGCAACTCAGGAAGATGTATTTAAGATCGGTGAGGAAGTTCTTACAGCAACATTTAAGGAATTTGCTCCTGAAGGATTTGAAGTAACAGAAGCTCCATATCCTATCATCAGCTATAAAGAAGCGATGCTTAAGTTCGGTTCTGATAAGCCGGACCTAAGAAACCCGCTTAGAATCATTGATCTTTCAGAATTTTTTGAGAGATGTACATTTAAGCCTTTCCACGGAAAGACTGTACGTGCTATCAATGTCCCAAGAAAGCTTTCAAAGGGTCAGCATGAGAAGATGCTTAAGTTTGCTACAGGAATCGGTATGGGCGGACTTGGTTATCTTGAAGTTCTTGAAGATGGAAGTTATAAGGGACCTATCGATAAATTTATTCCTGATGAACTTAAGGAAGAACTTAGAGAGAAGGCAAGTTTAAATATCGGAGATACTATTTTCTTCATAGCTGATAAGGAAGCTCAGGCAGCTAACTTTGCAGGTCAGATCAGAAATGAACTCGGTGCAAGACTTGATCTTATCGAGAAAAATGCATATAGATTCTGCTATATTAATGATTTCCCTATTAAGAGCACTTGCCTCAGTGTAACTAAGCTCTTCAGACGCAAGCATATCAGGAATGGCAGAAGACAATTCCGATATCATATTCATTACAGAAGCCTGGTTAGCCTTGTAATTCTCGAACTGACTTGCCAGCTGAGGATTAACCTCTATGCCAAGCTTACTCATTTGAATAATGGTAGCCACATCAATGTTGCTATTAGTGTTAACTACTCTTGCCATTTCATTTAGAGAGTTAGAATCAATTGGCATCTGTTCTCTCATCATATTATTAACCATATTAACATTTCTCTCATTAACAGCAAGATTAGCAGAATCAAGCGCGTTAAGAAGAGTTGGATTGTTCATGGCATTATTGGAAATTGGTTTGATCTGAATGGTGTTACCATCATTAGATTTTACCTGAAAAAAAACAGACTGTCCTTGCTCTAACAGAATATCCTTCGCAAGAGTTGCTGTAATATTCTGTCCACTGCTCAGACCGAGAATTACGGTATTACCTTTTACTGAATTAACTGTGCCTTCAAATACCTGACCGGCAGTGAGCTTCTGCACAGTTGAAACTAACTGCTCCACACCTTGTGACTTAGTAGATATCTCTCCGCCTGATGCAAGATTATTATTGTATTGATTAACAAGATTAGATATCTGCATAGTTTAACCTCATACAAAGTTCCTAATGAATTTATCACGATGAACCGGTGTCCTGCCAAGTGTCTTAAGAGCATTAATGTGCTCCTTAGTTCCATATCCTTTATTGTCCTTGAAACCATATCCAGGATATATACTATCTAATTCAACCATTATTCTATCTCTTGTAACCTTGGCAATAATAGACGCAGCTGCAATAGATATGGACTTAGCATCACCTTTGACAATAGGAACCTGCTTAATTGTAACCTCTGGAATTCTTACAGCATCAACAAGTAATAAATCAGGCTTAACCTCTAATTTATCAATTGCCTGTCTCATTGCTTCATGTACAGAAAGAGATATATTATCTGTCTCATTAATTGACTCCACACTAACAATTCCAACAGATGCTGCAACAGCCTTTTCCATTATTTCATCATAGAGCTTCTCTCTTCTTGTTTCGGATAATTTCTTAGAATCATTAATATAGTAGATTAGAAGGTCCTTCGGTAATATAACAGCCCCTGCAACAGTAGGACCAGCAAGAGGCCCACGACCTACTTCATCTATTCCACATATATATTCATATTCGCTATATTTCTTCTCAAATTCAGTCATCTTCAATACACGAGCTCGTTCATGCTGAAGCTTAACCATCTTCTTTTGAGCTTGTGATATTATCTTAGATACACCCGGTCTTCCGTCCTTAATATATTCATCAATAAAAGCCGGAAGCATTGCATCAGAAGTATCCTTATATTCATCCTGAATCTGTCTGATTGATTTCTCATTATCCATACAAACTACCTATTTATCCGTCAAAGTTGTAATCTCATCAAATGGGTAAATTCTACAAAGTGCCCGTCCTGTAAAATGTGAACCCTTAATCGGCCCCACATTGGCAAAACGACTATCACTAGAATTATTACGATTGTCTCCCATTACAAAATACTCATCCTCACCCAGCGTAAGGGGTTCCGCCGCAATTCCAGGATTACTTATCCTTGCCAAGCCATAATGCTCATCAAGCTTAACACCATTGATAAATATATTACCATCATAATCAATATAAACTGTCTCCCCTGGAAGACCAATTATTCTCTTAATGTAATATGTCTTACTAAAGAATGAATTAGAAGAACCTGGTCCTTCATAAGGGAACACAACAATATCGAATCTCTCTGGGTCTGAGAATCTGTATGTTAACTTATCAACAATTAGGTTGTCTCCATCACTTAATGTAGCTTCCATTGATGAGCCACTAACTCTTGTTCTTTGTCCTAAAAAATGTAAGATACAGAAGGTAATTCCAATTATTACAAGAAAATATATAAATAGCTTTAGCACGTCCTTCTTAGTGATTTTCTCTTTGTTATCCTTATCACCATTCTTACCATCTTCATTATTATCTTCATTCACATTTACATTTTTGTTATATAACACATCTTCTTTTCTAGGCATTTTCTTCATCCTTCTTTAATTCATCTAATGTCACTTTACCGATTGTTCCACTTCGAAACTCATCTATAATTAGATTATACGTCTTATTATAGTCAATTTCTTCACCTTTTTTAATACAATTTCTATTCTTAGCAATATTATCAATGATATCAACTATATCATCAGACTCATCAACATCATATCTATCTCCAATGAGTCCAGGATAATTCTTAATTATAAATTCAACAATTCCAGTCGCAATTTCAGAATTATCAAGAATATTATCATTCATTGAGCCAATGCATGCAAGATTAAATCCAACCTGCTTATCTTCAAACTTAGGCCACAGGATTCCTGGTGTGTCAAGAAGCTCTACATTCTTATTAAGCCTTATCCATTGCTTGCCCTTGGTAACTCCAGGCTTATTACCGGTCTTGGCAGATGCCTTGCCAGCATAGGTGTTAATAAATGTTGACTTTCCGACATTAGGAATACCAACGACCATTGCCCTTATTGGTCTATTCTTAATGCCTCTTTTTAAGTCTCTTTCCTTCTTCTTAGCACACGCCTTGTCAATTATCTTACTAACTTCCTTAATTGAGCTTTTCTTACGAGAATCAATAGCCACAACGTAGAAGCCTTTTTCTTTGAAATATTCAATCCATTCGGCGTTCTTACTTGAATCAGCAAGGTCACTTTTGTTAAGGATAATAATTCTTGCTTTATTATTGGCAAGTGAATCTATATCTGGATTCCTTGAACTATTAGGAACCCTTGCATCTACAAGCTCAACAACAATATCTATTAACTTAATATCTTCTTTCATCTGACGAATAGCCTTCGTCATATGACCTGGATACCATTGATAATCCATGTCTGTTCCACCTTCAATTATTAATTAACAATTCCAAAATCTCCAAAGGATAGCTTGAACCACACTTTACCCTTTATCTGCTTCTTACTTATTAGTCCTATGCTTTGATATCTGGAATCCTCACTATTATTCCTGTTATCTCCCAGCACAAAATACTCATCCTCACCAAGAGTCAACTGAGTCTCAGCAAGTCCACTGTATGTAATAGATTCTGTGTCAGCAACATCATCGTATTTCTCACCGTTAACAAACAGCCTGCCTCCTTTAATAACTACAGTATCTCCAGGAACGGCAACTACGCGCTTAACATATATAGTATCCTGCTCATTAGACAATGATTCGAATGCAACAATATGATTATGGCTTGGCTTCATGAACAGATAACGGCCTCTGTTAATAAGCAGATTCGTCTCATCTTCAATTGTAGGTCTCATAGACACTCCAGCCATCTTAACACTTGTAAAAAACGTAAACACAAGAAGAAATGCCACAAGAACAACAGCCACAACAATTCCTACATTAATTGCTGTCGCCTGTAATTCTTTGACCTTGAACCTTCTTCTTCGACGCCTAAAGTTAAGACCTCTTGAGAACTTACGGCTAATAAAGCTTGTAAATCTATCAAATAAATCCTTAAACCACATAATATCTCCAATATATTCTTATGAAAATATAATACAATACTCTAAAAAAAAGAACAACCAAAGGTTGTTCTTTAATTAGTATCTAATTATTGGATAGCTTCTTTAACCTTTGCTCTCTTACCAACACGATCTCTTAAGTAATTAAGCTTAGCTCTTCTAACCTTACCATTACGTACAATCTCAATCTTAACAACGTTAGGACTATGTAATGGGAATGTCTTCTCAACTCCAACACCATTAGAGAACTTTCTTACAGTAAATGTCTCACGATTGCTACCGTTCTGTCTCTTAATTACTGTTCCTTCGAAAATCTGAACTCTTTCACGATTTCCTTCCTTAATCTTACAATGAACCTTAACAGTATCACCTACTGCAAATTCATCAACAGATTCTTTTAACTCAGCATCTTCAATTTGCTTAATAATTTCACTAGCATTCATAATGTGACCTCCTATATATTCTTCGACATTCTTAATACCAATATACAGGTACCAGCGGACTATCTATCATTCACAACTTGTTTACTATACCACGAATCTATGTAAAACACAAGAAAAATATGGATTTTTTTAGTTGTCCTCTAACAAATCAGGTCTATACTTTCTTGTTCGCTCTACTGACATATTGTAGCGCCACTCATCAACCTTAGCATGATTACCAGATAAAAGTATGTCTGGTACCTTCTTACCATTCCATGTCTCAGGTCTTGTATATTGAGGATATTCTAACAGATTATTGCTGAAGGATTCTTGTGTGGTAGATTCTTCGTTATGAAGAACTCCTGGCACAAGACGGGCAATGGCATCAACCATTATCATAGCTGGCAGCTCTCCTCCAGTTAACACATAATCGCCAATTGACACATAATCTGTTACAATTTCTTCTAATACTCTCTCATCAATCCCCTCATAGTGTCCACATAATAGTACAACCTCATCTAAAGTAGCGTAAGTTTTTGCCATATTCTGATAAAATGTCTTGCCTTGAGGCGTTAGATATATGCAAGGTATTTTATGCCCTGCCCTATTAACAATTGCCTGATACGCATCATACACAGGCTGCGCCTGCATTACCATTCCAGCACCGCCACCATAGGGATAGTCATCAACCTTATTATGCTTATCAAGGGTGTAATCTCTTATATTGATAGCTTCAATCTCAATAAATCCATTATCAATAGCTCGGCCAATAATGCTTGTATTCAAGCCATCCATTATCATTTCCGGGAATAATGTTAAGATATAGAATTTCATATTATACCAATCCCTTCATAAGATGAATCTTCATGTAATTGTCAGTCATATTAACATCAAGAATACATTCTTTTATAGCTGGAACTAATACTTCTTTGTCGTCATGCTCAATCACATATACATCATTCGCTCCAGTATGAAGTACATCCTTAACTATTCCAAATGCCTCATCATCTTCTGTTACAACATTAAGTCCAATCAAATCAGCAACAAAATATTCATCCTCTTCTAGCGGAACAGCATCTTTCCTTGTAACGAATATACCTTTCTTAACATGCATTTCAATATCATTAATGCTATCAAATCCTTTGAATTTAAGGATTACTAAGTTTTTCTGGAATTTTACAGACTCTATTTCAAGTATCATATTGTCTTTTTCAGGTTCAAGTATTACTTCTTTAAGCTTTTTGAACCTTTTTACATCATCTGTAAGAGGGAATACCTTAACCTCGCCCTTTATTCCATGTGTTTTAATTATTGCACCTACTTGTAATAAATCCTGCATTAAAACTCCTATACTAAAATGTAAGAAAACTCCCACCAAAATGATGGGAGTAATTAAACCTATAGAATATCTACAACTACCTTCTTATCAGTCTTTGTGGCAGCTGCTTTAACAACGTTACGAATTGACTTAGCAATACGTCCCTTCTTGCCGATAACCTTACCCATATCAGAACTATCAACATGAAGTTCAAGCTCAATAGTGTTACCATTGACCTTCTCTTCAACATTTACAGCATCAGGGTTATCAACAAGAGCTTTAGCAATTACTTCTACTAATTCTTTCATTGATTACTCCTTCCTAATAAGGAAAATACAGCTTCCTTACTTAGTAACACCACATGCCTTAAAGATTCTTGCAACAGTTTCTGTTGGCTTAGCACCATTGTCTAACCACTTCTTAGCAAGCTCTTCATTAACATGGTATTCTGAAGGATCCTTAGTTGGATCATATGTACCAATTTCTTCAATACATCTTCCATCTCTAGGTGCTCTTGCATCAGCAACAACAATACGATAGAAAGGTGCTTTCTTCTGACCCATTCTTCTTAATCTAATCTTTACCATTTTCTTTTCCTCCTAAATGTAAATTGTTATTTATCTATGTTAAAAAGGGAATTTCATTCTTCCTTTTTTACCACCTAACATACCTGGCATCTTCTTCATCATCTTCTTAGATTGCTCAAATTGCTTGATGAATCGATTAACTTCACTAATATCTAATCCAGCACCGTTAGCAATCCTCTTCTTACGAGATGGATTCATTAGCTTAGGATTAGCTCTCTCTTCAGGCGTCATACTAAGTATGATTGCCTCAACATGAGCAAGGCTCTTCTCGTCCATGCTTCCTTCTAGCTGTGACATTTGCTTAGAAGATAAGCCTTGCATTCCCATTCCTGGAAGCATATTAAGAACAGACGATAATCCTCCCATATTCTTCATCTGACTCATGGAGTCTAGATAATCATTATAGTCAAATTCAGCCTTCTTCATCTTACGAGACAGCTCTTTGGCCTTCTCGTCGTCAATGGCTTCTTCTGCCTTCTCAATTAATGTTAGCACATCTCCCATACCAAGAATACGAGATGCCATTCTATCTGGATAGAACTGCTCTAAGTCTGAGAGCTTCTCACCCATACCACAGAATATTATTGGCTTACCAGTAACTGCTCTTGTAGATAATGCAGCACCACCTCTTGTATCACCGTCAAGCTTGGTTAGAATGATACCATCTATTCCAATAAGCTCGTCAAATGTCGATGCAACATTTACGGCATCCTGACCGGTCATAGCATCTACAACAAGAAATGTCTGTGTGACATTAACAGCATCCTTAATGGAAATAAGTTCATCCATCATCTCATCATCGATGTGAAGACGACCAGCAGTATCAAGAATAACCACATTATCTCCCATCTTCTTAGCATGCTCAATAGCCGCTTTGGCAATGTCACTAGGCTTATTCTTATCTCCCATGGAGAATACTTCAACGCCTTGCTTTTCACCATTAACCTGTAACTGCTTAATAGCCGCAGGTCTATATATATCGCAGGCAACAAGAAGTGGCTTTTTGCCCTTCTCCTTAACCTTACCAGCAAGCTTGGCTGTAGTTGTTGTCTTACCAGCACCCTGAAGGCCAACCATCATATAGACAGTAATCTCTTGTCCCTTGGCATAAGTAAGCTCAGTCTCAGTCTCACCCATAAGCTTGACCATTTCTTCATTAACAATCTTAATAACCATCTGACCTGGATTAAGACCATTAAGAACATCCTGGCCAACAGCTCTTTCCTGAACAGACTTAATAAATGACTTAACAACCTTGAAGTTAACATCAGCCTCAAGTAATGCCATTTTAACTTCCCTTAATGCCAGCTTGACATCCTCTTCAGTAAGAAGGCCTTTGCTTTTTAAGCCCTTGAATACATTCTGTAGTTTTTCTGACAGATTCTCAAATGCCATATTACGCACCTCGCCATGCTCGGAAAGCTGTCGTCACCCTGCTTCGCAGGCTTACGACATATTACAATTCCTCTAATATATCATTAGATATATCACATATCTTAGACAGATTATCTTCTGTAGCCTCATTGGCTAGTTCATTAATCTTCTTCACATCATCTCTAATGTGCATAAACTTCTCAACAAGATGTAGCTTGTCTTCATACTTTTGTAATTTATCATTACACCTCTTAATCAAATCATGAACACCTTGTCTTGATATACCCTGTTCTTCAGCTATTTCAGCCAAAGACAAGTCATCCATTATATAGCCTTCATATATTTCCCTTTGATGCTGATTAAGCAGCTCGCCGTAAAAATCATACAGAAAGCCTTGCCATACTTTATCTTCCATAACATTTTCCTTTTGCTGCAATATCCTTAAAATACAAAGTATTGCACACAACGTAATGTATTATACTAATATCACAGAGTACTGTCAAGCATTTTTTCTTGACACGCTTTTTATTTCTATTCAAAGAAAAATCCCAGCAAGGATGCTGGGAATATTATTATTATAAATTAGTTCTTACAACCTTAGGCTTATATCCATCATCATCAAGCGCCTTAAGAATATTCTCCTTGTGCTCCGTTCCAAAGGCTTCCATTGTTATTCTTAGCTCCACAGCAGCATTTCTATTAGTTGATACAAACTGGTTATGCTCTAGCTTAATTACATTACCTTGCATATCAGCTATAAGCTGTGACACCTTGGCAAGCATACCTGGCTTATCAGGAAGCAATACTGATACTGTAAATATTCTGTCTCTGAAAATAAGGCCTTGCTGTACAACAGATGACATTGTAATAACATCCATATTACCGCCACTAAGGATGGATACAACCCTCTTGTTCTTAACCTTAAGCTGATTAAGGGCTGCAACAGTAAGAAGACCTGAATTCTCAACAACCATTTTGTGATTCTCCACCATATCAAGAAATGCTGTTATAAGCTCATCATCCTCAACTGTAATTATATCGTCAAGATTCTCCTTAATATATGGGAAAATGTTCTCTCCAGGAGTCTTAACAGCAGTACCATCAGCAATTGTATTAATTGAATCTAGAGATACCACCTTTCCCTGCTTAAAGGATTCCTTCATGCAGGCAGCACCCGCAGGCTCAACACCAATCACCTTAATCTTAGGATTAAGTAACTTAGCAAGTGTAGATACACCTGTTGCTAATCCGCCACCACCAATTGGCACAAGTATGTATTCAACAAGTGGAAGCTCTTTGAATATTTCCATTGCAATTGTACCCTGACCAGTAGCTACTGCAAGATCATCAAATGGATGGATAAATGTTAATCCTTCCTTTTCTGCCAATTCAAGAGCCTTGGCACATGCTTCATCATATACATCACCTGATAATACAACCTCAGCGCCATAGTTCTTAGTTCTGTTAACCTTAATAAGAGGTGTTGTTGTAGGCATAACAATTGTAGCCTTAGCACCAAATAGTTTTGCTGCATATGCAACACCCTGAGCATGATTACCAGCAGATGCAGTAATAAGACCACGCTTTCTCTCGTCTTCTGTCAGAGTAGATATCTTATAATATGCACCACGAACCTTGTATGCACCAGTAAACTGCATATTCTCTGGCTTAAGATATACCTGGTTATTACATCTTTCACTTAAGAAATCACTATATACAAGCTTTGTTTCAAGTGTAACCTTGCTAACTATCTTACTAGCTTCTTCGAATTTGTCTAATGTAAGCATCTTAGTCTCCTTATATGAATCTTATTCAAATAATTTATTAACATATTCATCAACATCGAATTCCTTAAGGTCTTCTACACCTTCACCGTATCCAATGTATTTTACAGGAATGTTTAACTCCTCTTTAATGGCAATAGCTACACCACCTTTGGCAGTTCCATCCATCTTCGTTAAGATAATACCATTAACATCAGTTGCCTCTGCAAATTCCTTTGCCTGCATAAGTGCATTCTGTCCAGTTGTGGCATCTAATACAACAAGAGTCTCTTTATTAGCTTCTTCATATTCCTTATCAACAATTCTGTTAATCTTCTTAAGCTCTTCCATAAGATTCTTCTTATTGTGAAGCCTTCCAGCAGTATCTACAATAGCAACATCAACATTTCTTGATTTGAAAGCCTTCATACCATCAAAGACAACCGATGAAGGGTCACTGCCTTCGCTTCCACCAATCAAATCAACACCAGCTCTGTTAGCCCATTCCTGAAGCTGTTCTCTTGCAGCAGCACGAAATGTATCAGCAGCAATCATTAATACCTTCTTGCCGCTGCTTTTATATTTCATTGCCAGCTTACCAATGGAAGTAGTCTTACCAACTCCATTAACACCTACAACAAGACAAACTGTATTATTGTCAAGGAAATCATAAGCGTTATCATCAGTAGCCATTCTTCCTTTAATTATTTCCTTAAGAAGATTCTTACAATCTTCTGGTTTTTTTATCTTTTCTCTAAATACTGTATTCTTTAATTCATGAAGTATAGACTCAGTAGCATATACTCCTAAGTCACCCATAATTAACATTTCCTCAAGCTCTTCATAGAAATCTTCATCGATTTCAGAAAAACCTGTGAAAAGACCATTCATAAATTTAGAAAAGAATCCTTGTTCTGCCATTTGTATCACTCTTTCTTATTCATCTAAATCATTCTCAATGAGGTTAACAGATACAAGAGTAGATACACCCTTCTCTTGCATTGTAATACCATATAATCTGTCTGCAGAATTCATGGTACCTCTTCTATGAGTAATGATTATAAACTGTGTATTCTTCGTTAACTTATGTAGATAATTAGCAAATCTTGTAACATTAGAATCATCAAGGGCCGCCTCTATCTCATCAAGAAGACAGAATGGAGATGGTTTAAGATTCTGAATTGCAAATAAAAGTGCAATTGCAGTAAGTGATTTCTCACCACCTGATAATTGCATCATATTCTGCAATTTCTTTCCTGGTGGCTGAGCAATAATCTTAATTCCAGTCTCAAGAATATCCTCACCTTCCACGAGTTCAAGAGTACCTTTACCACCACCGAATAGCTCCTTGAAAGCCTTGTTGAATTCTCTCTGAATGTCAGCAAATCCCTTCTCGAATTGTTCCTTCATTCCAGTATCTAATTCATCAATAATTCTAACTAAATCTTCTTCAGCTTCAACTAAGTCATCATGCTGAGATTTGAGGAAATTATATCTCTCGCTAACTTCTTTGTATTCTTCGATGGCGTTAACATTAACATTTCCCATAGCCCTTATTTCTTCTTTGATTGTCTTGATGTCAGCTCTTATAGCTGCCAAATCATCAAGGGCTTCATCTCGAAGTGACAAAGCATTGTGGTGAGTTAATTCATATTCCTCCCACATATAATTATTACGAGCTTCTAGTCTCTCTGTTAGCTTCTCACGATTTGATTCAAGTGTTACCAGTTCCTTATCAATATTAGCAATTCTATCACTAACATCCTTAATCTTATCGAAGAAGGTAGAATGCTTGGCATTCATCTCATCCTTGGATGCCAACTGTTTTTTCAATTCTTCTTCAAGCTTGGCAAAATCTTCATCAGCATCGCCAATTGTACTCTTGATATCATCAATTTCCTTTTGCTTTTGTTCCGCTTCTACAATTGCCTTCTTAGTCTGCTCGTCTAATCCTTCAAGATCATTATTACATTTCTCTATATCAGCCTCTAATCTCTTGATATTCTCATCGACGAAACCAACCTTCTGTCTTGCATTAGCTTCTTCAATCTGTGCTTCTGATAGATTTCTTGTAGCAGAAGTCTCCATGTAAGTCTGCTCATCTAACTTCTCTTGAAGCTCTGTAATATTATTGTTAAGCTCTTCTTCTCTCTTAATTGAATCTTCTAATTCACTAGCAATCTCTTTCTTTTCAGCTTCAATTCTATTAATCTCAGCTTCAATCTCTTCGCTCTCGTGCTGGAGTGACTCGAAGGCTTTCTTCGCCTGTCCTTTCAAGTCTTCAACTCTGTCAAGATTAATCTTAGCCGTATTACATCTAATAGACACTTCATTAATCTTCTCCTGATGCTCCTTAATATCATCCTTAAGAAGCTCACGAGCAGTATCAATGTCTTCTATACGCTTCTTGCTCTGAGAGATATCCTCCTTAATCTTGGACAGTTCCTTCTCTAGCTCTTCAATCTCACGATTTCTTCCAATTAGATTAGAATTATTCTTAAAATGTCCACCAGATAAGGCTCCACCTGGACTTAAATATTCACCTTCTAATGTAACAATGTGAAGTGAATAGTTATTATTCTTTGCCACCTTAATAGCATTATCAATATTATCAACAACAATAACTCTTCCAAGTAGATATGATACAACATCATTATACTTCTTATCATTATCAACAAGTGTATTAGCAAGGCCTATTACACCTTTTTCCTTAAGGCAATCCTCTGACTTAAGACCACGAACTTTGACAGCCGTAAGAGGAAGGAATGTTGCACGTCCATATCTATTCTTCTTAAGAAATGCAACCATTTCCTTGGCGCATTTTTCATCAGCCGTAACAATATTCTGGATATTTCCACCAAGAGCAGTTTCAATGGCAATCTCATATTCTTTCTTAGTAGAGATAATATCAGATACAACGCCAATTATTCCTTTGTTGCTTTCGCGCTGCTCCATAACCCTCTTAATAGAGTTGTTATATCCATCATATCTCTCGGAAATGTTCTTTAATGACTCTAGCTTAGATTCCTTCTTGTTGAATGTTGCATTAAGGTCATCTAATGTAGCAAATTCATCTCTTTTCTTAATAACCCAGGTAGCATCCTTAGATTTTAACTCTTCTTCAACACTTTGAAGCTCCTTTAATTCATCACTAGCTTCCTTGAATTCCTTATCACATTTTGTGAATTCTTCATCTAGGTCACTGTCCTGAGTTTTTCTTGTAACAATCCTCTGAGTTAATTGAGCTTTTCTAATATTAGTCTGCTCTAAAAGCGTACTATTCCTTTGCTCTTTAGACTTAATATTAGCTCTATTATCAAGAAGAGTCATTATCTCGTTCTTGTCTTTCTCAATACCCTCATTACAAGACTTAATTACTTCTTCTAACTGATTATAGTATTCCTTAACAGATTCAAGTCGTTTTATTCCTTCTTCAAGTAATTCATCAAGCTCTTTCTTGTCATCTAAATACTTATCTCTTTCCTCTGATTTTGACTTTAATTCATCCTTAATCTCGTCACGTCTTGAATCAACATTTTCTGTAAGCTTCTTGGCAGAATTAATCTGTTCCTCTAATATTCCAATCTGAGTCTCCAGCTTACCCTTCATCTGACTATTATTGCTTTGCTTACTTCTTATATCCTCAATAGTCTCTTCACAGGCCTTAATAGACTCCTCTATAGAAGAATACTGCTCCTTAATCTTCTCTTCTTCTGTTGTGGCATCCTTCTTATCGTCCTCTGCAATCCTTGCATTCTTTTCAATCTGGGCAAGGTCAGAATTAATCTTCTCTATCTCAAGAAGGAACATATTAACATCGAGCTTCTCTAACTCACTCTTTTTCTTAAGATATTCCTTTGCAGTCTCTGACTGCTTCTCTAAAGGTCCTACTCGTCCTTCTAATTCACTTAAGATGTCATTTACTCTAAGAAGATTATCTCTTTCCTTCTCAAGCTGCTTTAGGGCAGAATCCTTGCGCTTCTTGTACTTAACAATACCAACAGCCTCATCAAAAAGCTCTCTTCTATCCTCTGGCTTTCCTGACAAAATCTTCTCAATCTGGCCCTGTCCAATTATAGAATAACCTTCCTTACCAATACCTGTATCATAGAACAATTCATGTACATCCTTAAGACGACATGGTGTACCATTAAGAAGATACTCACTTTCTCCAGAACGATATACTCGTCTGGCAACAGTAACCTCTTCATAATCGATTGGTAGCAAATGGTCAGAGTTATCCATTGTAATTGCCACATAAGCATAGCTTACAGGCTTACGATTCTCTGTTCCTGCAAATATTACATCCTGCATGGTGACAGAACGAAGCTGCTTGGCAGACTGCTCTCCAAGCACCCATCTTACAGCATCAGATACATTAGACTTACCAGAACCGTTTGGTCCAACAATACCTGTTATACCATTATGAAAATCAAGTTTTATCTTATGAGCAAATGACTTAAAGCCATTCATCTCAATACTTTTTAGATACATATATTTCCCTCTTTAATATTAAGTAAAGCCTGATAAGCCGCCTCCTGTTCAGCAGCCTTCTTCGTATGTCCCTTACCTGTTCCTAACACTTCATCATGATAAAGCACAGCAGAACTAAATGTCTTATTATGAGCTGGTCCTTCTTCAGACAAAAGCTTATATTCAACGTTACCATTATGCTTCGCCTGAACCACCTCTTGTAAATTAGTCTTACAATCATAGAACAGAATCTTATGTTCAATATCAGTAAGAATATATTTCTCAATAAAATCAGAAGCTTTATCCATACCACCATCGAGATAAATGGCGCCAATCAGAGCTTCTAACGCATCTGACAGAATCGACTTTCTAAGTCTGCCACCGCTTTTATCTTCACCACGAGCAAGGAGTACATATTTGCCAAGGTCAATCTCCTTAGTACAATATGCCAAGGTAGGTTCACATACCAGACTTGCTCTTAATTTCGTCAAATCTCCTTCAGAGTAATCAGGATAATTCAAATACAAAAACCTACTAGTAACAATTTCTAGTACGGCATCTCCTAAGAATTCCAATCGCTCATTATCGCTGTGCTTACCCATGTGCATCTCATTAGCATAAGAGCTGTGGGTCATAGCTTGTACGATAAGGCTTTTGTCTTTGAATTCATAACCTATTACGGATTGTAATTCATCTACACTAGCCATAACTATCCTCTCACATTATTTGAAGCCCTTAAAAATAAGGGCTTCAACAGTTTCTATTATTATAATTATCTTGTAGCCTTAATTAGTTCAACAGCATCTCCGACTGTAACAATGGATTCAGCCTTCTCTGCATCGACTTCGATTTTTAATTCATCCTCAATCCCCATAATAATCTGGAATACATCAAGAGAATCAGCACCTAAATCATCAATAAATGTTGTCTCCATTGTAATCTCGGCTTCGTCAACGCTAAGTACGTCAGCGATTACCTTCTTTAATACATCAAATTCCATATTCATTCTCCTTTCTAGTCATTCTAAAGTGAATCATTAGCAATTGATTCACGAACTTTATTCGCAATGTCCTGCTCCTTAAAAGCAACACATTGGATAATGGAATTCTTAACCTCAGTATTAGTTGCACTACCATGTGTCTTAACAACTAATCCTTCTAATCCAAGAAGTGGTGCACCACCATAAGTAGATGCATCAAATGACTTAAGAGTCTTCTTAAGAGCAGGCTTGGCAAGCAGTGCTCCAATCTTACTCTTAGTAGTACTCATTAATCCTTCTTTGATAACTGAAATAAGTGTGCCTGCAAGTCCTTCGTATAGCTTCAATATAACATTTCCAACAAAGGCCTCACATACTATAACATCACATGCGCCTTCAGGAATCTCTCTAGACTCAACAGAACCAATAAAATTAATATCTGTGCATTCCTTAAGAAGTGGAAATGTCTCTTTGACTAAGGCATTACCCTTCTCTTCCTCGGCACCAATATTGACAATACCAACCTTAGGATTCTTAACACCAACCACGCGCTCCATATACATAGAACCAAGTCTGGCGAATTGAACTAACTGGTCTGCTCTTGCATCAACATTAGCTCCACAATCAAGAAGCAATGATACCCCTGTCTTAGTAGGAATTAATGGCGCAAAAGGAGCTCTCTTAATTCCACGGATTCTTCCAACAACTGTCTGTCCTCCAACAAGAACAGCTCCAGAATTACCAGCAGTAACAAAAGCATCTGCCTTGCCTTCTTTTACAAGCTTCATTCCTACAACCATAGAAGAATCCTTCTTCTTCTTAATTGCATTAACAGGTGGCTCTGCCATCTCAATTTCTTCAGTAGCTTCAACTACTTCGATTTGTTCTGCAGGAAATGTATATTTAGATAACTCTCCGTTAATAGCATCAACCTTACCTACAAGAAATACCTTGATATCATCTCTTTCATTAACAGCATCTATGGCACCCTGAACAATTGAGTGTGGTGCGTTATCGCCACCCATTGCATCTAATGCCACTCTTGTAATATCACCCATTACAGCCTCCATAAATTAATATGATATAACACAAAAAATATACACTATATTATACTTAAAATCAAGAATAATAGACATAAAAATAGGCATAATTTAAGATGCAAGAACTGTACAAGGACATTCTTAGTCCAATACAGTTACTTGCATCTTAAATGAAGCACTAGACGTTATATCAATTAATCTTGTGCAATAATCTCTCTCTTATTATAAGAGCCGCAATTCTTACAAACTCTATGAGGAATCATAAGCTCACCACATTTGCTACAAGGCACTAATGTTGGGGCAGTCATCTTCCAGTTTGCTCTTCTTCTATCTCTTCTTCCCTTAGAAGATTTGTTCTTTGGACAAATTGACATTTGTTACACCTCCTTAAATTCTCTAAAAACATCTTGGAATTTAGCCATTCTTGGATCAATTTCTTTTATATCACAATCGCAAGGCGATGTGTTAAGATTAGCACCGCACTTAGGACAAATGCCTCGGCAAGTCTCCTTGCACAGCACCTTAGACGGCCAACCCACCAAGATTTCATCGAATAAAAGTCTATCAACATCAAGCTCACCTTCATTGATATAAGATATATCTTCTTCATCCGATACAACTGTATCATCAATTATCTTGAAGGTTTTGTTAATGGAAATGTCAAATGAACAATCCACATCCTCTAGGCATCTGTCACAAGGAATAACAATCACAAGTGATGTGTTACAGCTTATACTAAGATGCTTAGCCTCTTCGTTAATAACATTTAATTCGAATGGCTTACTATTCTTTATTGTAAATGAATTATGCTGATAACTAACAACCTCTGATTCTACAGAACAATCAAATACCTCTTTCTTGTTCTTGGTTAGTATAATCTTGGAAATATCAATTATCATGGCATACTCCTATCCACACTTTGTCAATTATACATACAAGACGAGATGTTGTCAATATAAATTTTTATTCTTACTCATTTATTTCCTTAGTATATTCATTTAGTAGATCGTTCCATGAAGGCGCAATATCTGTAAGTCTTTTGTCTGGTAATTCATATCTCTCATTAAGCCACCTTCCAATATAGCCAGTAGCCTTAATAGCACCATATACATTTAAGTGGTCTCCACCATCCCTTGTGTCAGTTGTATAATCAATTTTCATCTCATCATTAGCAAGATTAAAGTCAATATATTCTACACCTAATTCCTTAGCTAGCTTGCTAAGTGCATTATGCTTGGCATAATTATAATTAGGTGGTGACGGCGCTGAATATAGGATTAATGTTGCATTGTTCTCCTTACACAAATCAACAATTTCCTTAAGGGTTTTATTATTATCACTTATAATACCCTCTTCCTTATCTGTAGGAATCATATAATCTGTATTCTCACAGGGGTCAACTGTGTGACTAATTGTAAATCCCTTATAATTACCTTCTCGTCTATCCTGAAATGGCACCTTCCAATTGTCATGATATTTTGTCACCGGTAGAACTTTATAAATCGTTCGTGTAATGAAATTATTAGCCTCGTCATTTCTTGTATCACCCCTATATAAAGCGTTAGTTTCAAGCAGCACTATCTTCGGCTGTTGCTTCGAAGTAATAGTTCTGTATGCCTCTTTAACATCTGACAAGGTCGCCCCTACCTGTCCAAAATTATATGATGCATATCCATAGTTACGCCATAACTCCATTGGAGAAATGCTAGTATAGCTTTCACTATCTCCAAGGATAATTATGTCTAATGAATCAGGCTCTTCCCTGTCAAGTCTGGAATTAACGTCTCCCTTCTTATCAACTATATCATTCTTAGATAAAAAGTCTGGAGATAATACATATCCTAAAACAAGAAGAATCAATATTAATATTATAAAAAATGCAATTCCACTAACTATTTTCTTCATCAATAAACCTCTAGAAATTAGCATATATTAATTCAACGCTTCTATATGCTTCACCGTACGCCCCAAATACTACTATCATAATAATCACAAAGTAATAGATTGCCCATCTTAAAGGCAGCGCAAGTGATGGGATTTTCTCTATAAAATCAGGCTTCTTCTCTAGGATTACATCACCAATAAATACTATTATTATACCTATTAATGCAATCACTAGATCTTCTCTCGAAAGCCCCATATCTATCAATGCTCCATTTAACAAACCACCTTCAAAATGAGTAGTAAATATGTTGCCACATAGCTTAATAAATTGAGAGATACTTTCGGCTCTAAATAACATTTCACCTAGCACAATAATTATCCATGTTCTAAGTAATCTTACTGCATTAACTACAAATCCATCCTCTTTAAGATGTACCATTTTCCAAAAAGCCTTGCCTGCAGGCTCAAAAGCAATCTCAAGTACAAGAATAACAAAATAATACATTCCGTAAGCAATATATGTTATCTTAGGCCCATGCCAGAGTCCGTTAATTAACCATACAGGAAATAATGCAATGGCAGAAGTCACAACCTTGGTAAAATGCTTTCCAACCTTCTTTTTAGCAAACTTATTCCATTTCTTAACAAGCTTAGATGTTGTCACAGGATAAAATACGTAATTTTTTAACCATACACCAAGTGTTATATGCCATCTTCGCCAGAACTCTGCAGCGCTTTTGGCCATAAAAGGCTGCCTGAAATTCTCAGGTAGTTTTATATTGAATATCAACGCCGAACCAATAACAATATCAATTGTTCCTGCAAATTCAGCATACAATTGAATGGTAGTTAGGATGGCACAAATTATTACAATTATCCCCTGGTGAGTAGGCTCAGTCATATAGAAATAATTTACAACAGCATTAAGCCTGTCAGCTATAATCATTCTTTTGAACAAGCCCCAGCCTATTCGAATGGCACCTTGCCTGAGACTGTTGGCACTAACAGCTTCTCCTTCGAACAATTGGTCCATTACATCACTATACCTGCATATTGGTCCTTCCATTAATGTTGGGAAGAACAGGATGAATAAAGACAGCTTTAATATATTATGTTCAGCCTTAATCCTCTCCCAATATACATCAAGCACATAGCCTACTGCCTGCAGGGTGTAGAAGGATATTCCAATTGGCACTGCAATGCTTTTAAATGATATTTCACTATTAGTGATGCTTCCAATTATTTCTAATGCAAAATTCGTATATTTTAAACCAACTAGAATTGCAATAATGGCACATATACCTAATAGCATTATGCATTTAATGGTACTATATTTACTTGTGGTTTCTCTCTTATATTCTATTAACCTCGCCGCAATATAAGCAATTATTATTGCCAGAAATGCCCAGAGAATTAGCCACTTACTAATTAGTGCAAAAAATACTATACTTGATACAAGCAGGCTAATATATCTGTATCTCTTAGGAACAATGGAATACAATATTATTACAATTGGCAAAAATATAATAAAATATACATTAGTGTTATAAGCCACTTAATAATTCCTCATAAAATAGGCACTGCCTACGTCATTACATATAGCAATAATAACGTTACGCCAGTGCCTTTTAATACAAATCTTCACTAAATGATATCAATACTATTTAATTAAAGCTACTGTTTCTCTTGCAATTGCAAGCTCCTCATTAGTAGGAATTACATATACCTTAATGCTTGAATTAGCAGTTGATACTAGCTTTTCTTCTCCAATTACCTTATTAGCCTCGCTATCAAGCTCAAGACCTAAGAATGTAAGATAATCACATATCATTCCACGAATCATACCGTTGTTCTCACCAATTCCAGCTGTAAAGCAGATAGCATCTACACCATTCATAGCAGCTGCGTAAGAACCGATGTATTTAGCAACTCTGTATGCGAACATATCAAGGGCTAGCTGAGCTCTGTCATTGCCCTTAGATGCAGCATCAGCAATATCTCTAAAGTCAGACATTCCATCACTTACTGCAAGTACACCCGACTCCTTATTGAATATCTTAAGAACCTCTTCAACACTGTAGCCTCTCTTCTTACATAAGAATTCAACAACGGACGGATCAATATCTCCACAACGAGTACCCATTACAAGACCATCAAGAGGTGTAAGACCCATTGAGTTCTCCATACATTTGCCATCGACCTCACATGATACAGAAGCACCATTACCAAGGTGGCATACAATAAGCTTAGAATGCTCTGGATTACCCATAAGCTCTAATGCACGAGATGATACAAACATATGTGATGTACCATGGAAGCCATACTTTCTTACCTTGTCTTCTTCAAAATACTTATATGGAATAGCATATAGATACGCCTTAGGTGGCATAGTCTGTTGAAATGCTGTATCAAATACTACAACCATTGGTGTATTAGGCATAAGCTTCTGGCAAGCTCTAATACCAAGAATATGTGCAGGATTATGTAAAGGCGCCAAATCAGAACAACCTTCAATCTCCTTAATAACATCCTCGTCAATAATATATGAATGTGTTAAGTTAACACCACCATGTACAATTCTGTGACCAACACAATCGATCTCGTCAAGTGAATTAAGAACGCCTGTGTCCTTGTTAGTAAGTGCTTCAATAACATAAGATACTGCTTCGTTATGTGTAGGCATTGGCTTCTCGCTCTCTTCCTTATCGCCACCTGCTGGCTGATATGAGAATACGCCATCAATACCAATTCTCTCACATAAACCTTTGGCTTCAACCTTCTCAGTCACTGAATCAATTACCTGATATTTTAGTGATGAACTACCACAATTAATTACTAATACATTCATTATACGTCTCCTCTATGTATTTATTTACAATTTACGCACCATTTAAGAGTATACCATCTTCGCTAATTCTTCGCAATATTTTGACATAGAAAAAAGTCCACTTAAAGTGGACTTTGTATTATACGTGATTACCTGAAATATCCTTAACTTCACTATGTTCTTCCATGAAATCAGCTAATTCCTTCGCATCATGTTGTTCACTAACGTGGAGATTGAATTTATAGGTAACTGTACCATCATCATTTTTCTCAATCTTCATCTTAGTAATCTGAGCTTTCATCTTCTCAGCCTGTTCATTAATTACATTAGAAAAACCGCTTCCTCCAGTAACTGTTATAGTCAATCTATAATCAATGGCATTGTCTTTGCTACTAACAATCAAGCCTGTCTTAGATATAATAAGCATAAAGACAATTAGAAATACAGTAACAAATACAGATATGAAATACATACCTGCTCCAATTGCAAGACCAATAGCTGCTGTTGACCATATTCCTGCAGCTGTTGTAAGACCTTTTATAGCATCTCTTTCCTTGTCCCTAAATATCATACCCGCTCCAAGGAAGGAAATACCTGTAACAACCTGGGCTGCGATACGGCTTGGGTCAGCTTCTCTTACACCAATCAAACCATCTACATCAGCAAAGCCATAAATAGATACAAGCATAAATAATGCAGATGCACAGCACACTACAGTATGAGTACGAACACCAGCAGACTTCTGGCTCATATAACGCTCTAATCCAATGGCAAAACCACATACTCCTGCAAGCATAATCCTTAATACAAAAATAAAAAAAGGATATTTGTCTAAAATTTCCATAAAACTATCCATACTTATATTATATTGAATTAATTAGATTTATCAAGTGATGCCATCTCTATTTCTTAAATTTTTCTTTAATTTTTGCATTATGAATGATAACAAATCACTTCACCTGTGTTATAATTAAGAATAATAATGTGACGTGTTTTGTTTTGCTAGATTAGAGGGGTTACACAATTGTATATTGAAGAGATTCTCAAAATACCTGATGCTAAAATGAAATTATCCTGCTATGATCCGGAGAGGAAGAATCTCCTTGATTTTGATGCAAATCTTTTCACAAAGGAACCAATAAAAAGCAAAATAGACTCTCTTCTGGCCAAGAAAAAACTTGACCACTATATTCTGGTAGAAAATATTTCATACGACAAGAAGAAAATCGACTTCTCTTCTAAAACTGTAGATTGTACTCTCTATCTCAATCTTAAGAACGGAAAAACATACCGTTGGCAAAAGGTTGCTGTTAGTTTCATTAGAATTGCTAATGAGAATATTGCAACATGTATTATCGCCAAGCAAAATGCTTTCCCTTATAACCGTCGTGATACATTCAGAATCCCTGTGGATTGTGAAGGCAAGGTATATTGGGACGAAGATGAGAAGCCTGAGTCTTGTATCGTTAAGGATGTAAGCCATGGTGGTCTTGGAATATTTATGGACAAATCAAATAGAAAACTATTTCGAGGTCTTCCTGCAAAAGTTACATGGGAAGAAACTGCCAATTTTGATAATAACGGTAACAGAACAACTCGTAAGTTCAATGTATCTGGAAGAATTGTTAGAAGACAGGTTACATTAGAAAAAGAGATAATTGTGGGGATTCAGATGAACGAGGAGCCTGATGCCATAAGAGACTATATTCAGTGGGCTCAGGTTCATAGAGGTTTCCAGAAAGAAAATGAAAAGCCATCTGTACCTAAGGGTGTTAACAAGCAGGAAAACTGGCAGCTTCAAAGACAGCTTGAACAAATGGCTTCGCAAGGTGATAATTAGTCGCCTGATAAGTAATTGATTATGGTTGTAGGAATTATTGCAGAATACAATTTATTTCATAATGGTCATGCTCTGCAGCTTGACTATGCAAGAAAAACTCTAGGGGCTGACAAAATCATTGTTGCTCTAAGCCCTGATTTTACCCAAAGAGGCGAAATTGCTATTTTATCAAAATATGAAAGGGCCAGAATTGCCCTTGAGCTTGGTGTTGACCTTGTTGTTCAAATACCTGTTAATTCTGCCACTGACTCTTCACTTGGGTACGCCTATGGGAGTATCAAAGTGTTAGACCGTCTGGGGGTTGTAGATACTCTTCTATTCTCTTGTGAAGATAATGACATAAATACCCTTAACAGAATTGTCGAAATTGATATTAGTGAACCGGATTCTTATTATTCTACTCTCACTTCATCTCTTAAAGTAGGTCAAAGTTTCCCTACCGCTCGTGAAAATGCAATATTATCCTGCTTTGATGAAGCTGATAAAGCCTATATCCAGGGTATATTATCTAAACCCAACAATATCCTTGCTATCGAATATATCAAAGCCATTAAGATTCTAAAAAGTAACATTACCCCTGTATGTATGAAACGCTTAGGAGCTTCTTATAATGATAATAATATAAAGGGTAAATTCGCAAGTGCAAGCGCAATAAGATATGCTATTAGATGTGGCAATATTGATACGATTAAAGATACTGTGCCTCATAAAGCATATAGTAGTTACAAGGAGTTCTATAATGATAACTCATTCTTATATCCTGACGATGTATCCCCTATGCTGGGATATAAATTGCTACAGGGTAATCTTACAGAATACAAGGATTGCAACGAAGAATTATCCAACAGAATAAACAACGAACTTCATAGCTTTACCAGGCTTACTTCATTTCGAAGTATCATCAACAGCAAGAATACAACTGAAGCACGAATATCCAGAGCACTATGCCATATCCTGCTTGACATAACTTATGACATGTATGAAGACATTGACGGCAGAATACTCCCTTATATACCGTATATCTACATACTAGGCTTTAACGCTAATGGTGCTAAGCTTATGTCCGATATTAAGGACAGATGTATGCTTCCCTACTTCACTTCGTATAATGACGCTTTGGAATATAGCTTCAAAGAATCATCATATGATAATTCATCAGTCTTAAAGCTAATATCAACAGACATCAACGCCACTAGAATCTATAATATGATACTTGCCAATAAGACGAATAGTGAAGTTACCCCGGAGCTGTCAAGGAAGTTCCTTGTCGTCTGAATCAAAACCCTTTTCATTCAGTATTTTAATAATTTCATCCACATTATCCTTACGAAGTACATCTTCATTCTGTGCCTCAAAACGTACAAGCTTGCTTTTGTTGTTAAGCTCCATTAAAGATATATTACGATAATCATTAATTGAATGATTATCAAAGCATTTATCAAGAAAATCCCACATCTGACTATCCACATAAGAAGTATCACCATATATATCTGCAACCGCTGATTCTACCATCTTGCGTGTAATATTGGGACTTTCACTGATGATTCCCACAATATCCGATAAGTCATTCTTATACTTACGAGCCGATACAAGCTTAGTTGCAATAAGATACTCATTCTTAACAACTCTAACATGTAACACCTGATTGTATGTCTTGTAATAGGTACTGCACCCAATCAGCCTCCTGGAATATGATGAAGTCTTGGTAAAGTCATTATTAAGCCAATCATCCGGAAGACCAATCTGCTTAGCAACTCTGTACACAGATTCCTTGATAGAATACAAGCCATCAGATACAAGGGCGTCAATATCAGTCGTTCCTTGCCTAAAAGAGTAATTAAGCGTAATAGATGCACCTCCAACAATTACTATCTCAACCACTGCTTTACGACCATATGTCTTCTTAATATCTTTGCTTAAAAGATTAAGCGCATTGTTGATGATACTACGGTCTAAAGTCTTAGCATACATCCCTTATATCTCCTTCAATAATTCCGTGATCCCAGAATTCTTTGATAGAATTGTCAACAGTCTCATCACTCATCTTAACCGATAACGGTACAATAGGCGGCTCAATTCTAAACTGTCTGATATTGTCGTATCTGTTAGCAAGAGGAATATCATTAATATTAGATAGATAATCAAGCATAGACAGTAGGTACATCGCCTGCTCTTTCCTCTCATTCTTCCAATTAATCATTATGTCGTCCGATTCAATCATATAACCAATAAAGCCTAAATCCCCTCTTCTCTTAACATCATGACACACATTGCTCTTAAATATTTCAAAATCATTGGCTGTATACACCCTGCATATCTCATAACATCTATCCATGGTCATTGACAGACAATCAGCTATACGCTTAAGATGGCCTACGCTACATCTGTCAATGTGCTGCTTGCCTGTAGCAATGTTATGCAAGGTACTGTAAGCTACACCGCTGTCTTTACTCAATTCATATATACTAATATTATTGTCCTGCAAATAATCTATTAACATAAATACTCCTTGTATCATTATACTGATATATACTTATTATATCAATATACTGATATATGTCAATGCAAAAACTCCCCACCACTATACACAGTGGGGAGTTGTTACCGTCTTAACAAATCAATTCACGAATCTTTTTTTCTAAAATCAACCTTCGAGCATTATAGAACTCTTCAAAGTTTTCTAGCTCAAGTGATACATTTTCAGGTATCAAAGCTTGTTCGTAAAATACCTTTTGTTGTTCACTATTCATACTATTATAGTAATCAATCAACCTCATATCACTTTTACTCGTTCTTCGTTCAATCAATTACATATACTTAGCGTAGAGTATTTAAGTACGGGACTACATTCCGTATAAGCTGCTCTAAACACTATGTATACTCTTTCCTAGTGATGGAACAATCTGATGCCTGTAAATGCCATTACCATATCATATTTATCACAAGTCTCTATTACATTATCATCTCTAATAGAACCACCTGGCTCTGCAACATATTTAACACCACTTCTGTGGGCTCTCTCAATGTTATCTCCAAATGGGAAGAATGCATCAGAACCTAATGCAACACCCTCCATCTTATCAAGCCATTCTCTCTTAGCTTCCTTTGTAAATACATCTGGCTTAGTAGTAAATACATTTTCCCAAGCTCCATCAGCTAAGACATCCATATAGTCCTCGCCAATATATAAATCAATTGCATTATCTCTATCCACTCTCTTAACATCATCTCTAAATGGCAGGTTAAGAACCTGTGGCGATTGACGAAGCCACCAATTATCAGCCTTACTTCCTGCAAGACGAGTACAATGAATTCTTGACTGCTGTCCTGCACCAATTCCTATTGCCTGACCACCCTTGGCGTAGCATACTGAATTAGACTGTGTATACTTAAGAGTAATCATTGCAATTGCAAGATCAATCTTAGCTTCCTTAGTTAAATCCTTATTCTTTGTAACAATGTTAGAGAAGAACTCGTCATCAATCTTAAGTTCGTTTCTTCCCTGTTCAAATGTAATTCCATATACCTCTTTACGCTCTAATTCCTTAGAAACATAATTAGGATCAATCTCAATTACATTATAGTTGCCCTTTTTCTTCTGCTTAAGAATCTCTAAAGCTTCATCAGTATAACCTGGGGCGATAACTCCGTCAGACACTTCTCTTTTGATAATAAGAGCTGTTTCCTTATCACATACATCCGAAAGAGAGATAAAATCTCCAAAAGATGACATTCTGTCAGCACCTCTGGCTCTTGCATAAGCATTTGCAAGAGGAGTAAATTCGAAATCCATATCATCTACCCAATAAATCTTCTTCTCAACATCAGTAAGAGGAAGACCTACTGCAGCACCAGCTGGTGATACATGCTTAAATGAAGTTGCGGCAGGAAGACCTGTTGCCTTCTTCAATTCCTTAACAAGCTGCCAACCATTAAAAGCATCAAGAAAGTTGATATATCCAGGCTTTCCTGATAGCACCTTAATAGGAAGCTCCCCCTCTTCCATAAATATTCTTGATGGCTTCTGATTTGGATTACAGCCATACTTTAATTCTAATTCTTTCATTCTATCTTCCTCCTATTATTGTTAGCTTATAGATATATAACTCTAATTAGTTCTGAAGCTCCGAGAACTCCAGCACGATTTTCTCATGAGTGCGGAGTTACTCGTAGCTTTAGAACTTTTACTTGTTTTTATTAACTATACGAGTAGTATATATACCATCAGCTATATTGATATATCTAACGAATAGAGACACCTTATTATCTTCATTAAGGTTATCCCATAACAACTTAGTATATTCATCAATATCATCTACTACATCTACAAGCTTAGGCTCACCCTCAAAGCTTGGAAGTGGATTGCCATCCTGCATATATGTATGAATAAAATGTGCTTCACCATTAACAGGATTCTCATAGGCAAATGTGTATCTGTTACATGCCCTATCATTGCCATTATTACTCTTAAGAATTGACATTGCATAATTATAATTGCCATTATCAATATGCATAATTCCTGAAATTCTTGGTGTGAAATTAGGGCCATCCGGCTCGAACTCGCGAGTTCTAAGAGACTGTTCAAATGTCTGTTGTCTATCCATCCCCTCATAGATAGTATCAGTCTGGTCACCATTAGTTACAATAGTCTTATTGCCAAGAACTCTTACAGGCGCATAGATAATAAGGCTTGGGTCCTCCACCTTAGACTCGTCAAAAGCCTGAGTTCTTATGCCTTCACCTTCTTCTACAAATACTCTATTACGGCTATTAGCACTTCTTCCCATGATAAAATATCCACATACGGCGAACTTACCATTAGGTGATTTACCAATGACAATTCCTCTTCCTGGGTATGAGTTTGATGATAATTCTTTAGCAATTGATAATTTTTCCATATTTATTCTCCTATATAATCTTTACACGCTACTAAAGGGTATTATAACATAATTTATTTACCTGCACTAATCTATCTTCTATTTGTCATTAAGAGGCATTGCCTTAGAATACAAATATCCCTGATAACAGTCACATCCAATTTCATGAATTATCCATAATTATCTTTAAGAAAAGAATTAAATCTCTTAAAATGATTATTTCCAAAAAAACCTCTACTAGCCGATAGCGGACTAGGATGTGCCGATTCAAGTACATATGCCTTAGGATTAGTTATCAACGACTTCTTACTTCTGGCAAAATTACCCCAAAGCATATAGCAAATAGGTCTGTCAATCTCATTAATATACTTTATTACATTATCAGTAAATATCTCCCAACCATGACCTTTATGAGAATTGGCGGCCCCATCTCTTACAGTAAGTACATTGTTGAGTAGGAATATGCCTTTCTTAGCCCAGCTTGTAAGATCACCACTATCAGGCATCTTATAATCGTATTCCATCTCTATTTCCTTGTAAATGTTACATAGAGAAGGTGGCTTTTTTACTCCTTTAGGAACAGAAAAAGCAAGCCCCATCGCCTGCCCTTTCTCATGATATGGATCCTGTCCAATAATTACAAGCTTTATATCATCAGTATCTGTCAATTCAAATGCCTTAAATATATTCTCCCTTGGAGGATATACAGTATTATTCTCATATTCAGCATCTACAAAAGACGCCAAATCCTTGAAATACTCCTGCCTCTTTTGTTCTTCAAAAAAGCCACTCCAACCATTGCTAATATTATAATCTAACAGGTACATTATTATCCCTCAAATATTTCTTCAAATCCATAATCTCAATTTCTTTATAGTGAAACAAACTAGCTGCCAAAGCTGCCTCGGCACCACCTACAGTTAGCGCTTCTAGGAAATGCTCCATATTACCTGCGCCACCTGATGCAATTACAGGAATTGATACAGCGTCACTAATTGCCTTCGTCAACTCAATATCATATCCAGCTTTGGTACCATCACAATCCATGCTGGTAAGAAGAATCTCTCCAGCACCTCTCTCTTCTGCCTCAATAGCCCATTTTACAGCATCTATTCCGCAATCAATTCTTCCACCATGCTTATATATATTCCAGCCTTCGTCGTCTCGTCTCTTAGCATCAATAGCAACAACAACACATTGGGAACCGAATCTATTAGCCGCATCACTTATAAGATTAGGATTGTCAATTGCAGAAGAATTAATGCTAATCTTATCTGCGCCTTCTCTAAGAAGGACCTTGAAATCATCTACTGTTCTAATTCCACCACCTACTGTAAATGGAATGAATACATTAGCTGCTACTTCTCTAACCATATCAACTACTGTATCCCTATGGTCAGAGCTGGCTGTTATATCAAGAAATACAACTTCATCTGCACCAGCTGCATCATATGCTTTAGCAACCTGTACAGGGTCTCCTGCATCTCTTAGGTCAACAAAGTTAACACCTTTTACTACACGATTATCCTTAACATCAAGACATGGTATTATTCTCTTAGTATGCATTATTCTATCTCCGCAAAATTCTTAAGAATCTTAAGCCCAACCTTAGAGCTTTTCTCAGGGTGAAACTGACAGGCAAATATATTGTCCTTTTCTACCGAAGCATGTACATTTACACCATAATCACATGAAGCTGTAACAATACTCTCATCCTCAGCTCTAAGATAATATGAATGAACAAAATATACGAAGGAATTATCATCTATACCATCAAACAACCTACCATTATTAGATAGTTTTAGAGAATTCCATCCAATATGAGGAACCTTATATTCGTCACCTCCAGGGATTCTATGTATTCCGCCCTTAAGAATAGACAGGCCCTTACAACCAACATTTTCCTCAGACTCCTCGAATAGAAGCTGCAATCCAAGGCACACTCCAAGAAAAGGCACCTTCCTTTCACAGACTTCATATATAGCCTTGTCTAGTTCATATCTTCTAAGTTCGCCCATAGCATACTCAAAGGAGCCCACTCCAGGAAGAACTACACTGTCAGCCTTAAGTATATCGTGATAATCTCTTGTACATATTGCCTTCTTGCCTATGTAGTCAAAAGCCTTCATTACGCTTTTTATATTGCCTGCATTATAATCAATTATTGCTACCATTACTGTTATACATTCCTAACGCTTTAAGCTTGTTATTTATTGCTATCGTATAATTCGTTCTGCCCTTAATCTTATATAATTCTTGTGCCTCATTAGCAGATACACCAAACTGATCCTTGAGCTGACCTGTTATCATTGACTCAATTCCATCATATTCGGCAGTAATACCATACTCCTTGGCAGTCTCAAGATTCTCATTATATCTACCCACTCCAACAACTAGGGCATCAAAAGCATTCTGATAATCCTTCTTAGACATAAATGTGTCATATTCTTTCTTCTTATTCTGTAAATCAGCAAGAAGTCTAGCCTTGTTACATATCTCCTGATCTGTATCAGACAGTCCCGAGATACCAGACAGAGCGTTATAAGCACCTATATAGTCTCCAGAAGAATATTGTGTCTTGGCTTCACTAATGGCAGTTCTCTTACTAAATATATTACTTCCAATAATAATCAGCGCCACAAGTGTACCAACTAATAATACGAATACAACTATTACCTTGACAGGTACTTTTTTGGATTTATCATCCTTTAAAAATGTTGCAAGAGCTCCTGGCTTCTTCTCCTTGTTGGCTTTCTCTGCCTTAGCAGCAGCCTTTGCAGCTTTCTTTTCTTCTGCCGCAGCCTTTTTAGCTGCCTTCTTCTCTGCTTTAGCCTCAGCCTTAGCCTGCTTTTTCGCAGCTGCTTCAGCCTCCTCTTCATCCATTTCTTCAAGAATCTTCTGATTCTCAGCTGTTGTATCTTCTATTTCATTATTTCCAGCAACATTAAGTCGCTCTGTTTCACCTTCTTCTTCGCCTTTTTTCTTTTTGAATTTGCCAAATAACTTAGCAAAGAAGCCTACTTTCTTCTCGCCTTCACCTTCACCTTGGGATTCCTCGGCAGAAGACTCGGCCTTACCAGCAGATTCTTCAAACGCATCTCTGGCTTCATCTAATTCGATATCGTTCTCATCAGCGTTAAGCATGTCACCGATATCGTCCATACCACCTTCGCTTTCAAGAAGTTCATCAAGGTCAATATTCTCATCTACAAGGGATACTCCGTCTTCATTTACTTCTAAAGCATCAGCCTCATCATATTCATCACTTTGGTATTCTTTAGATAGAATTGACTCATCATTTTCAGAGCCTTCAGAATCCTCTCCAACAATACTTTCTACTTCATCTAATATATTCTTAAGCTCTTCATCAGTATTAATGTTATCAGTATCTTCAGTACTTTCTGTTTCTCCAAGGGCCGATAGAAGTTCAGCAGCATCATCCTCGTCTGTTGATGTAGTTTCCGTATCAACTTCTGAGTCTTCTTCATCACTAGCAGCATCTTCAGTCTCTTCAGAAGCATTCGCTAAATCCTCCTGAATTGATTCAAACGCAGCAATAGCATCATTACTATCTCCCGTACTTTCATCTACATTGTCGCCAGCTTCTGCTGACTCTGGAACATCAGTATCTGCATTTGAGGATTCATTATCTGCAACTGCTTCAGTATCTGGAACTATTTCAGTATCTGTAACTGTTGCATCATCTGTAGGTGCTTCGTTATCAACTGTCTCGGACTCTGTTGAGATTGGAGCTTCTTCAGTAGATTCTTCTATTTCAGCGCTTTCTTCAACATCATCAGAAACAGCTTCACTTCCTGTATTAAAGTCCTCTAATGAAGACGAATCAGGTGTATCTGAATCTTCCTCATCATTAACTTCCTCATCATAATCTACACCATCTTCTTCCATGAGGGAACGAATAAACTCTGTACCTGCATCATCAGGAATCTCTTCACCTCTCTGGAACATGGCCTCCTCTTCATCAATCTCCTGCTCGAAATCTCTAATGAAATCATCAGCAGCTCCAGATGATAGCTCATCTTCAAACTCCTTAAGGAAATCCGATTCAGAAAATGCTTGTCTAAGATTATCATGGGAAACCTTTTTAGCCTTAAAACCACTGATGCCAGTAGCCTCCATAAAATCATCATTAGGATCTACGCTACTCATATCAGCAATTTTGGCTTTAATGCTCTCTTCTTCTTCAAATTGTGCTTTCTCAACGTCTGTCTTTTTTTTATTAATAGAATCTAATAATCCGTCTAAATAATCTTCTGAATTAGGCAAATTAATAACCTCCACAATATGCGTTTTAACAAAACAAGGGATGTGATAAATCACACCCCCTGACAATCACATTAATTATTATCTTTGTGCTTCGTATCTCTCAATAAGTTCATCAACAGCCTCTACTAACTTACCAATCTCAGGCTTAGTCAACTGAGCATCGGCTCCTAGAGATTCACCTTTTCTTCTAATCTGGTCATTAATTAGAGATGAGAAGATAACTACAGGAATCTTCTTCATAACATTATCTTCTTTAACAAGCTTAGTTAATCTATGACCATCCATAAGTGGCATCTCAATATCAGTGATAATACAGTGAACACTTTCTAATACATCACCATCTTCTTTAAACTCACATAGCTTATCCCAAGCTTCCTGACCATTATCATTAATAATAATCTTGGTATAGCCAGCCTTCTTAAGACACTCAACAATAAGCTTCTGCAGCAATGCTGAATCCTCGGCAATAAGAATTGGAGACTCTCCTCTGTCCTTCCTCTCGTAATTATCCATATCAGATACCTTAAGACTCGTCTCAGGATTGATATCAGATACAATCTTCTCGAAATCTAGAATAACTACAAGTCTATCAGATAACTTAATTACACCAGTAGATACACCTGACTCATCTGAATTAATTGTTGAATCAGGCTTGATGATTTCCTCCCATGATACACGATGAATACCAAGTACCTCATCAACGTGAAATGCTGTATTAAGACTATTGAAGTTAGTAATAACAAAAAGTCCATCATTATCAAACTTCTCATCAAGTCCAAGACATTTTCTTAAGTTAATAACAGATATCATTGTATCTCTTGGCATAAATATACCTTCAATACATGGATGTGCGTTAGGAACAGGCGTCACCTGTTGATAAAGAAGAATCTCATTAATCTTAGCAACGTTAATTCCATAAAAATTATTACCTGCTCTAAATTCAAGTATCTCTAGTTCGTTAGTTCCCGATTCTAGTAAAATATTTGTATCCATCTGCTCTCCTCCCGATACTTATAATATTATATCGTTAGTACTTCCATTCACTGTACATTTTAATGAAGTACCCTGTATATTAGATAAATCAGCATCTTTGAATTGGAATAGAATAATCAAATCTCTACTCTCATTAGCCTTCAAAGTACCCTTAAATGTAGCTAAGTCCTCAGGCATCAATGTCAAATCATTATTAGCATTTGCCGAGCCATTAATTGTGGCTTTGAACTTAGGGCTAAGAGATAATATATCAATATTAGCATCCTGCCCACTTGTATTAGTTGCCTTAAACTTCATAACAAGGAACTTATTCCCTGGATTAGGACTCATATCATATACATTAGTAGTATATCTATCCTTTACTTCTACCCCTTGAAAAGCAAAATCAACTCCACTAATTCCTAGTGCTGCTCCAAGCGCAACAGGTGGTGTTGTCTGAGTAGTATTGCCTGTAGTTGAATTAGAAGACTTAGAAGAATTAGTAGAATTAGTTGTATTCGCCTTGGCTTTCTCCTTCTCCTGCTCCTTCGCTATAGACTTCAATTCATCAGAATCATCAATATAGACTACTCCGTCTTTTTGCTTAGTATTATACTTAGCAACCATCTTAGCAGAATATGCGGCTATTGCATCCATATCCTTATCAGATACAGGCTCCATTAACGAACATCCACAAAAGCCCATACATACACATAATAGTACAATGCTAAGAATAATTTTCTTATTCATTCCATACTCCGTATCAATAAACAAACTACTATTATTTATGTTATCATTTTAGACCTTAATATTCAACAAAAATATACAAAAAAATCACAATTTATTTGTATATTTCAAACCAAAAGACAACACCATTATCTTTATTGTATACACCATACTTTCCATCTAATGCATCAATTGCAGCCTTAACTATGGAAAGTCCAACGCCACTTCCTCCATACTCTCTTGTTCTGGCTTTGTCAATCTTATAGAATTTATCCCAGATTCTATCCATCTCGTCCTCTGGAATACTATTACCAGAGTTGTATACACTAATACGTACACTATCTACTCTCTCTAGCTGAGAAATCTTAATTCTCTTCTTATCATCTGTATAATGAATAGCGTTGCTTAAAAAGTTAGAAAATACCATTTCTACCAAATATTCATCGCTATTAACATATACATCATCACCAATCTCGTATTCAATCCTAATATTATTTTGCTCTATTAGAATCATTGATGAACCAACCAGGCTTCGAACTAATTCTGTTATATTGAAGTTCGTCTTATTAACAGATATTTGTCCATATTCTAACTCATTTAATGACATTAATTGCTGAACCATCTTGTTCATCTTCTTGGATTCATCAACAATTACTTCGCAATAGTATTCCCTACTTTCTGGGTCATCTGCCATACCCTCATTAAGACCTTCTGCATATCCTTGAATAAGAGCAATTGGCGTCTTAAGCTCATGAGACACATTAGATAAGAATTCCTTACGCATCTTCTCATTCTTTTCTTTGATTTCAATATCCTTCTTCAGCTCTTCATTAGCCTCTTGGAGCTTCTCAAGAGCATTTTCAAGGGAAGAGGACATAGTATTCATATGCTCACCAAGAATATCAATNNNATATCAATCTCAGAGCTAGTGTCCCTAACCTTGTATTTTGCATAGAAATCCAATTCTGACATACGCTTAGAAATATCTGTCAGCTCAACTATAGGCTTCGTTATTCGTCTTGCAAGGATTTCAGAAAGCAGCAATGCAAGCAAGAAAGCTATAAGTGCCACAACAATTGTGGTTTTATTAATTACATCAAGAGAGAACTTCATATTCTCTATAGCATACCTAATCATTATAAGCTTGCCGTCACTTAATGTACCAGTAAGAATCAGATATTCTTCATTAACAAACAAATCCTTATTGTAAGTAATATCATACATAGATGTATGAACTATACTTTTGGTTCCATCTGTATTAGAAAGAACAGCATCCAAGAGACGCCTTAAAGTATTACGCTTCTCTTTACCTGAAGATAGGAGAACCGAGCCGTCGTATGACATAACTACAATATCCAGGTTATTATTAAGAGAAATCTGCTCGAATTTGGAATCAAAGCTACCCTCATATAACTGCCCTGTAATAGACGCCTCATCAAGTTCATTAAATACGCTCTCCATAGCTTCTACTTTCTCTTCACGGTAGAAATAAGACATAAAAAGGGTGTTAAAGAGCCAGAACATAGCAAGTATCACTACAACTAAAGCAGATATTCTTAATACTAATTGTCTCCTAACACCAATAAAGCGTTTACTTTGCTTCAAATTTATACCCCATTCCCCATATTGTCTGAATATAGCTTCCGTATTCTTTGAGCTTTGCTCTTAGCTTCTTAACATGTGTATCAACGGTACGCGCATCTCCGAAATAATCATAATCCCAGACATTATCTAGAATCTTCTCTCTTGACAGCGCAATCCCCTGGTTGTTAATAAAGTAACAAAGTAGCTCAAACTCTTTGACTGATAACACAATCTCATTACCATCTACCTTAACAAGATGTGCATTAATATCCACCTCAATCTTACCAGCCTCTAATACATCTTCTGTATTAAGATTGTTACTTCTTCTTAAAAGTGCATTAACTCTTGCCACTAGAATCTTAGGACTAAAAGGCTTGGCAATATATTCATCTGCACCTGACGAAAATCCTGTTAATTCATCAGACTCTGTACCTTTCGCTGTTAGAATAATTA
>ONCT01000030.1 GCA_900316395.1 uncultured Lachnospiraceae bacterium
TCACATATAAGAATCTTAGGCTCGTTAGCAAGGGCTCTGGCAATCGCCGCTCTTTGGCATTCGCCACCACTAAGCTCATGAGGATATCGCTTGGCATAGTCTTTTGGAAGTCCACATTCTTCTAGCAACGTCTCTACTCTTGCATTAGCATCAGCCTTAGATATTCCGGCATTCCTAAGGCTCTCCCCTACACTTGTTCCTACCCTTAATCTAGGATTAAAGGATTCAACTGGCGTCTGAAATACCATTTGAATAATCTTATACAACTCCTTAGGCTTAATGTCTTCCATGCTTTGCCCATCAATATATACTTCTCCTGAAGTCTTCTTAGTAAGCCTTGTAATTATTCTTGCAGATGTACTTTTGCCGCTGCCACTTTCCCCAATAATTCCTAGGCACTCGCCTCTTCCTAGCTGGAAGCTTACGTCTTTAAGGGCAATAACTTCAGTGCTCTTTCCCTTATTAAAAACACAATTTAATTTCTTAACTTCTAATATATTATCCATAGACTATCTCGTTATTCTTGGAACTGCATCCATTAATCTCTTAGTATATTCTTCCCTGGGATTGTTAATAACATCAGATTTGCTTCCCATCTCTACAATCCTACCGCCCTTAAGCACAAGCACTTTGTCAGCCATGGCATTTACCACGCCTATATTGTGAGTCACCAGAATAATAGATGTGTTAAATGTGTCACGAACACGAAGCATCTCTTCCACCGCCTGCTTTTGAATTGTTACATCCATAGCTGAGGTAGGCTCATCTGCAAAAAGCACCTTGGGATTAAGCAGCATTGCCGCTATGATTCCCACCCTTTGTTGCATTCCACCTGAGAGCTCGTTAGGATAGCTATCTAATATTCTGTCAGCATTTTCGAAGCCCAGCTTGTCTAAGAGCTCATCAACCTGAGTCCTGAATTCCTCCTTGGAAATGTCCTTATGCTCCTTAACTATCTCGTATAGCTGAGCTCCAATTCTTCTAACAGGACAAAAGCTGCTTCCTGCAAACTGGAATATCATTCCTAGCTGCTCTCCGTTAGTGGCAAGGCGCTGTTTCTTACTAAGATTAAGAAGACTGTTGCCTTCGTAGATAATCTCGCCTTGAGATACGCTTCCGTTGTCACCAAGAAGACCCATGGCAGCCTTGATAATAGTGGATTTGCCAGAGCCAGATTCTCCAACAATTCCTAGGATTTCGCCCTGGGCGACAGAAAAGCTGATGTCAGAAACTGCAACCTGCGCACCATATTTAATTTCTACATCCTTATAACTTATTATATCTTTCATAATCTAATTCCTGAGTGTATACATGCGTTAGTTACATTCTTATACGTTGTGAAGAAAAAGTCTTCGCGCTCATACAGAAAATCGCGCTTAAGACTTTTTCCTTCACAACTTAGATTAGTTGTAATCATGCATGTATACACATCTAGTTTTAATTCTTATATGCTGTGGAGAAATAACCTGCGGGCTCATAGAGAAAATCGCCCTGCAGGACATTTCCTCCACAGCATATCTTAGTCTGATTCTTGCATGTATACACGCGTAGACTTAATCCTTACATGTATACACGCCTATCTGTTCTTCGGATCAGCGAAATCACGTAGGGTGTCGCCTAATAGGTTAAATATCATGACTGAGATGAAGATGGCCACGCCTGGGGAGAGGACTATCCATGGTGCAGTGCCTAGCATGGAGCGGGCATCGCTCATCATGCTCCCCCACTCTGCGATAGGCGGCTTGGCTCCAAGTCCTAGGAAGGAGAGTCCCGCTAACTCCATCATCATTGTTCCAATATCAAGGACTGATGTAACAAGGATTGGTCCTATGATATTAGGAAGTATATGCTTGAATACCATTTTCAAGGTTCCTGTCCCAGAAAGCCTTGCGGCTTCAACAAATGCCGTCTCCTTAAGTGCTAAGGTCTGGCTCCTTGCAAGCCTTGCGAACTTAGGCCAGCTTACTGCTGCAAGGGCAATAATAGCATTGTGAAGTCCTCCACCTAAGACTCCTGCAATAGCAAGAGCGAATACAAGCCCTGGAAATGCCAAGAATATATCTGATATTCTCATTAACACCACATCAACTGCTTTGCCTGAGAGGCCACATATTATTCCAATAATTGTTCCCAACACTGTAATTATTACGACAAGTAGCAAAGTAGAATATATACTGGCCTGACTTCCTATAATTACGCGGCTTAGCATGTCTCGTCCATACCTGTCAGTTCCCAGCCAGTGCTCTGCGCTTGGAGCTTCTTTGGCGATGCTTAAGTCCTGCTCATAGGGGTCATAAGGCGTAAGATATGCACTGAAAATCGATAGTAAGAGTAGGAGCAAAGCTAATATTCCGAAGAAAATAAGTTTTCTTTTAACATTCACCTTCATCGCTTACCCTCCTCCTCGAGTCTGATTCTCGGATCCAGGGCGTGGTAAAGAAGGTCTGCTATGAGATTAACCACAACATATATAATCGCAAGCCACACAACGTATGCTTCAATTAGAGGATAATCTCTCATGGTAATGGCATCTACTGCCAGCTTTCCTACTCCGTCCCACATAAATATTGACTCAATAATAGCCGTTCCACCAAGCAGGCTTCCTATGGAAATAGCAAGCAAGGTAATAATCGTAACCATTGCCGAGCGAAGTACACTTTTCCAAAGTATAACCTTACTGCTGATACCTCGTGCTTTGGCACCGTACACATAATCCTTATTCAATTCTTCTAACACTGCTGCTCGAACCTGTCTTGTGTATTTTGCAGACATGGCTATAGCAAGCGTAAGTGTGGGCATAATTGCCGCTTCAAATCCAGTATTAGCGGAAATAACAGGAAGCCATCCTAACTGAATGGCAAGAATCTCCATAAGCACCAAAGCCACAAAGAAATTCGGCAGGGAATTGCCTATAAAGCTCAGTACTCTGAGTAGATAATCTATGAACTTGTTTTGCTTAACAGCCATTAGAATTCCTAGGGGAACCGATATAATAACTGTTAAGACAATTGATAGAAATGTTAAAAGCAGCGTAGCAGGCAGTTTGGATATAAATGTATCGAATACATTCTTGCCTGACACATAGCTTACTCCCATATCACCTGTAAGCATTCCACCAAGCCAGGTAAAATACTGTACAATAAATGGTTTATCAAGACCTAACTCTGCCTTCTTGGCGTCGATAATCTCCTGACTTACAGCACCCTTGTCAGCGTACATTTCAGTAATAGCATCACTTCCTGCCGCGTGCATTAGTGCAAATGTAAGAAATGTTATACCAAGTAAAACAGGAATTAATTGTAATAATCTCTTACCAATATATTTTGCCAAATATATAATCTCCCCTTAATTTTCTTTCCCAGCGCAGATTACTCCAAGGCAAGAGCTCCTATTTATTAGCAATAATCTTAAACATTGGAGCTGCCGGGTCACTCTTAAGTCCAAGTATGTTCTCAGCCTCATCCATATCAACAAACACTCTCTTGAAGCCTATAGACTCTAAGTATTCCTTGTCCCAGTCAGGTCTGCTTCGATGTCCAATAGGCATGCTAAGTGTAATCTCTTCATTGAGTCTGCTCATCTCTTCAGTCACTCCCTGATGACCATAGGCTACGCTATCTCCCGTCTTCGTTCGAGGAACATTACCCTGTTCAATAGCATTAGCGTAATTGGCATCATAGTTAATGAGTCGTCCACCCGGTCTTAAGACTCTAAACCACTCCTGATATGCCTTCTCAACATCAGGAAGTGTCCAGGTTAGATTTCTTGTAATAATGGCATCGAAGCTCTCATCCTCGAATTCTAATTCCTGGGCGTCCATGACGTAGAACTTAGCTTTGCTATTGAATTTCTTAGCTTCTCTTCTGGCCTCTTCTACCATGGCAGGAGTCAAGTCAATTCCTGTCATCCTATATCCGTCACGCCCAAGAAGAACACTAAAGAAGCCCGTGCCTGTTCCAACGTCTAATATCTTCCTGTATCTGTTAAATGGTAATGTGCTCCTAAGGGCGAAATGCCAGCCTTGGCCAATATCCCCCATAAGCTCATTCTCTCTAACCTTACTAAAGGAAGGCGTTCTAATTGTCCAATACTTAAGGACATCCTCCTCTAATGTCTTCTCATCAATTATCATGTCATCTAACCCAATATCATTTATCATATCTTCATCCTATTCTATATATTGTCCTTACCTTCTCTTGCAGCTCTTATCTCCTCGTTAACACATAACAAGAGACCCTTTTTACATAAAATAAGAGAGTTCGCTCCCCCAATTTAGCGAACTCTCTATGTACTTGCTAACAATTATATCATAACTAATAATATTTACAAGTAGAATTACTATCTATTATTACAAGTCTTAAGCAGGATTCTGCTCAGCTTCTCTGCAGATATCCTCAACCATCTGTGGATACTGATCTAAAATATTAGATACATCTTCAAATATAAGACTCTTCTTGGTAAGATTTCTCTCCATACCTTCAATGCTTGATGCAACCTCATCATAATAACTCTGGGAAGTATCAACAGTATTCTGTACATCTCCAAGATAATTCGTACACTCTGAAAATGCGTCATCCATCTCATTACATTTCTCACCAACCTCGCTGGCAACATCATGTATGTTATCTACAACAGCCTCTGTCTCATCAATATATTCTAAAGACTGTGCCATGGCCTTCTTAGTCTCTTCGACAGAATCAAGAAGGCTTTGGTTGTTAGATTCAAGCTTCTCCATTGACTCACCAATAGCTGCTGCCAATTCCTTAGTATTAACAGAAAGCTCATTAACCTGCTCAGCAACTACGGCGAAACCACGTCCGCTCTCACCGGCTCTGGCAGCCTCAATTGAAGCATTAAGAGCAAGCAGGTTCGTCTGGTTAGCAACTCCACTGATATTCTGGATCGCGTCCATAATCTCTTCGAAATTCTTACGAAATTCCTCAACAACATCATTAACTGACGATATCATCTCCTCAACAGATTGGGAAGAAGCTCTTACCTTGCCGATATCCTTCTTCGTGTCCTCTGCTGTCTTGTCCATACTCTTGACAATCTCTTCAAAATGATGTGTTATCTGAGACACATCATCGAACTTCTCCTGAAAGCTTCCTACAGACTCTTTTACCGATTTCTGCTGCTCTTGCAGTGTTGCAAAGGATTCCTGAATTGTCTTCATGTCATCTTCGCTCTCCTGAAGCTTTGCTTTTTCTTCAGATAGATACTTACTTGAGTCAACAATAGGTTGAAGCATCTTGTCTAAATCAATCTTAGGCGCTTTATTCTCTACTACAACCGCTTCTTCCTTCTTTTTCTTCTTACCAAACATTTTCTAACCTCCTTAAGCAAACACTGCACATACCATTGTCTGGTTAACATGTTGTCTATTATATTGTTCTCCACCACCAATATATCCCACAAATGGGGCTACACTACTCATATCTCTAAGGAATTCATTAAGATATCCCTCATCCTGGAACAGAAGATATCTATATATACAATTAATTGAGAAGATCAATGACGGCTTAGATACAAGTCCCTTAATCTCATCTCTTGTATCCCTATTGATTTCACAATAATCTAATAGCTTCAATATACACAGCGAATCATTCTGATTGATACGCTTATAATTAGTAATCGAACCGCTAGATGTAACACCATTCATAGAAGAAATGTAGATATCCTGATCGATGACTCTTCCAAAAGGAGCTTTCATAACATTATCCACCAGCTCATTTCTTGAAACACCTGTCTCTTCCATATACACATCCGCCGCAGGGCGATTATCCAATTCAATTAATTCCTTTTTTGCAAGATTAACCTTCGTAGCCGTGTGCTCTGGTCCATCTCCCTTATCATATATATTCTCTCGAATGACATAAGCCTTACCAGACTTATTCTTAATAACCATGTATGCACAAGCATCATCATATATCTTACCATTGTAAGACACAAGGGACGGCCTGCCCTCTGGTGCTCCGAACACAGTGCCACCTGCAAGTCCTATTCCTGCTGGGTCTAATACAACATTAAGGGATGATACAAGAACTTCCTCATTAGAAGTACAAAACTCAATACAAACTGTATTATCCTCTCCAGGACTAACCTTCCTAACACTGTCAGATAGTCTGTACATATATCTAAGAGGTGTCTTAGATACACCCTCTAGTATACCACCTGATAATGATGCATCCCCGGTAATTGCCGTAATAATAAATATATTTCTATCATCTATCATATTACCACAATATACTGTTCCAGCTGTTCCGATTATATCAGCATTAGGATACATCTCGGAAAGCTTTGATGAGAATTGCTCAAACCTTGCATAATCCGACATAAAAATAATGCCATCAGGCGACGAAATCCCGTTTGTTGCCTCAACTACAGCATCCTCAACAACAGTCCTCTGACTGGCCTTAACAATACTCTTCATAAACTCCCCCCTTCATGTCTCAAAAATCTGTCAAACCTATAAGGCAAATATACCAAAAATCAACTTATAATTCAATTAAAAATTACTAAAATCGACAAAATTATCTGATAATTTACCTTGCAACATCTCCTCTGTCAGTCACAGCACGATATCCTGCTGCTTCAATCCTCTTCTCAAGGCATCCTCTGCACTCTGCCGCCTCCTCGCCAGTGCATATCTTGTTATCGTATAACTCGTACTGCTGTCTGTATCTAACAGGCGTCAGATTAGGCATAACAACATTTGCCCCCGCCTGCAGGCCAAGCTCTCTGCCTGTAGGACTAATTGTTCCAAGGGCAGTTGTTGAAGGAAGCAGCACATAAGGAAACAGCAGCCTGAGAATTGAAATCATCCTGAGTGTCAGCCTGGCACTTCCGTTCTCACAATCCTTAAACGGGGTATCCTTATGACTGATAAATGGTCCAATACCAATCATGTCCGGCTCTAAATCCTGCAAAAACCTGATATCTTCCACAAGGCATTCTGTTGTCTGATAAGGGGAGCCCACCATAAAGCCAGAGCCCACCTGATAGCCTATTTCCTTAAGGTCATATAGACATCTCTTACGATTATCAAGGCTCATAACATCAGGATGAAGCTTCTCGTAATGGGCTTTATCAGCCGTCTCATGCCTTAGCAAATATCTATTTGCCCCTGCATCGAAATACGCCTTGTAGCTTGACTTACTTCGTTCACCAATGGAAAGTGTAATGGCACAATCCTCATACTTACTTCGAATAGAGGATACGATGTCACATATTATTTCATCCGTATAGTAACCATCTTCTCCACCCTGCAGCACGAATGTCCTATATCCTAATTCGTACCCTTCCTTACAGGCCATAAGAATCTCTTCCTTGCTAAGTCGATAGCGATTCGCCTTCCTGTTGCCGCATCTAATGCCACAATAATAGCAGTCATTCTTACAGTAATTTGTAAATTCTATAAGGCCACGTAGATATACCTTGTCACCGTAATACTCTCTTCTAACAGCATCTGCCACCTTAATTAAATCCTGATTTATACTTTCATCATATTCAATTAACTGCTTTAACTCATCATCGTTAAATTCTTTGATTCTACTAATGTCTAATTCCATACTCTTTATGCCTATCTATATCTATGTATTATTCTCGTCTTATTGTAACTATACTTCCTCTAATACTCTTAGCAAGTAATCCCACATTCTACCTACTGATTCTATATCCATCTTCTCATTAGGCGTATGAATATCTATGATGTCAGGTCCAATCGAGACAGCATCAGCCCCCTTAAGCTTGTCAAGGAGGAAGCCACACTCAAGCCCCACATGGAATACTCCCACCACTAATTCTTTATGGAACATATCTTTATAGATGTCACACATCTTATCTCGAAGATATGAATTCTCTGCATATCTCCATGCTGGATAATTGCTGTCAATCTTAGCTGATGCACCATTTCCCTTGGCGAGCCAGCTTACCCTGTTAAGAAGCTCGTAGGTTCTGTCATCAATCTGGGAACGTGCCAGACCTTTCATTGACAAATTATCATTTAACAAATCACACACGCCCCAGTTAATAGAGGTCTCCACCTCTCCTTCAATGTCTTCACTCATCCTTTGGACACCCTGTGGCATTGAAGAAATAATTGTAGTTACCTTAACAGTATCATCCTCCGTAAGAGGAAGAGTTGTACCATCTACATCTTCTACACTTACAACAATGCCTTTGTCAGTTTTGTTATATTCCGATTTAATTTCCGAACTTTCTTCCTCTACTATTGATTTACATAACTCGATATCAGCCACAGCAAGCTCTATTTTAGCGCTATTAGCTATAACATTTATAAGCTTTCCCATACTTATACTAACAAGCCTTATGTCCATCTTCTTATATATCTTAGTAATAATTCTAACGGCCAGAGAAAAGGCACTGGCTCTTCCTAAGTTGATATCGCCGCCTGAATGACCCCCTAGAAGACCGCTTATTCTTATTAGCACGTGATTATATTCGCATTTTTCTCGAGAAACGCTTAAATCTACGCCAATTCGACCGCCTCCTGCGCATCCTGCAATCATTGTGCCTTCTTCTTCAGAATCTATATTAATTAAGCGCTTTCCTCGTAGCATAGATAGGTCGATATTTTGCGCACCATCCATCCCTACCTCTTCGCTTACGGTAAATACGCATTCAAGTCTTGGATGCTTATATTCATCAGAATCAAGCAAGGCTAAGGCGTAAGCTAATGCAATACCATCGTCTCCTCCAAGAGTTGTTCCCTTAGCTGTAACAAAGCCATCAACTATATCAAGGTCTAACCCTTCTAACTCCATATCCTTATTACAGCCTTCCTCCTTCTCGCATACCATATCCATATGCCCCTGAAGGATAACAGGCTCCTTATCTTCATATCCTGCCGATGCTTCTTTGATAATTATCACATTGCCTATCTCATCCTGATAATGCTCCAAGCATCTGCTCTTAGCGAAGGATACTAGATAATCGCTTATCTTCTTCTCATTATAAGAGCCTCTAGGAATGGATGATATCTCCTCAAAATATCTAAAAACCCCTTCAGGCTGTAGTTGCTCTAGCATATAATCACCTACCAATCTACTATAATTATCCATACAGATAATATACCAAAAAAGGAGTTCAAAATCTATATCAGACTCTGAACTCCTTAATTCTATCTATTCACTATACAACCCATACTAGTCAATCTTGAATACGCTAATTGACTTGGTAATCTCGTTAGCTGAGTTAGATACGTGGTTAGCACTCTCATCAAGATCCTTAGACTGTTCTGCAACCTGTCTTGCAGAGTTAGTCAAGTCTCCTACTGTAGAGAATACTTCCTGTGCAGATGCTGACTGCTCCTCACTAATAGCAGCAACTGAGCTTGCCACATCATTGACATCACCCATCATCTTAATCATCTCGTCCATACTTGTACCAGTCTTATCGAGATCCTCGAATATCTGTGCAAATGTTCCCTCTGCTGTAGCAACAGCCTCCACACTCTTAGATATTTCCTTCATGTTAGTCTCTGACTTACCAGATAATTCCTTAATCTGCTGCGTGATCTCCTGAATAATCTGGGAAATCTCTGTTGTAGCATTAGAACTATCAGCTGCAAGTGTTCCAATCTCTCCAGCAACTACGGCGAATCCTCTACCAGCTTCACCTGCACGAGCAGCCTCAATTGAAGCATTAAGTGAAAGCAAGTTAGTCTGTTCTGAAATAGAATTAATCATCTCAATAATCTTGTTAATCTTCTCAGCAGATTCTCCAATAGCCTCAACCACATCATTCATACTATTCATAGATTCAGAGATATGTGTCATGTTCTGAGCAACATTTTGCATATCTTCCTGACCTACCTTAGCCTTATCAACAAGAGCTCCCATTGTTCCGTTAGCGGCATTACCAAGCTCTGTTAAGTCACTTACAGCCTGTGCAAGAGATGTAGCATTCTGCGCTAATTCATCAACAGCATGATTCATTCCATCCATTACTGTGTTGATAGAATCCATGTTATTAGATTGTTCTGTGGCTTCTCTATTAAGAATCTCTGAAGCGTCTCTACTGTTAATAACGTCCTCTTCAAGACGATTAGTATTATCCTTGATTGAATGAATTGTATCCTTCATTCTCGATACATATTTGCCCATCTCACTTTGGATAAGACCAATCTCATTATCCTTACCCTTAGTAATGTTGACAGTGTAATTACCATTAGATACTTCTGTAATCTGGTCTACTAAGCTATTAACAGGCTTAGTAATAAGCTTATTAACAATTAAGAATAATACAAGTGCGATTATTATAATTGCAATTACCATAATAATCATACTTACAAGCTGCAACTGGTTAGCACTTGACATTATATCCCCTTCAGCTATTGAAGATACAAGAACCCAGCTGGTTCCAGGAATATTTGATGCCGCAACATATAATGTTCCATGCTCCTTCTCATCAATAGTTATTGGCTGCTTAATTGCATCTTTATCAGAATAGTACTCCTTTAATGTATCAAGATAAGGATCATTTGCTTCAGATATCTTCTTACCATTCAAAGAAGGGTCTGCGAAGGACAATATAGAGTCCCCAGCGAAAAGCATTGATTTACCAGAGCCAAGTGGAACGTATGACTCAACACTTGCTACAAGTGGGTCTAGGAATACGTCAAGTCCCATAACACCTGTTCTGCCGTCTGGTGTTGTTATCTTTCTTGAAAATGTAACACACATTTTACCTGATGTAACATCTTCATATGGTTCTGTATCAGTTAATGTATTAAAGTCCAAGCCTGCCTTATACCATCCTCTTGAGGTACAATCAAAATCAGGAGCTGGTGTGTAGTCATTAGAAAAGACTGTTGATTTATCAGACCAACCAATATATAGAACTGGCTCCATCGACTGATCAAATCCCTTGGCCTCATCAATAGTATTCTTAATCTGAGCATCGGACATAGGCACCGTAGATACTGTTTCCGCTATCTCATTACTTTTTGCAAGAATATCCTGCATATGAAGTCCTAGGTCTCTCGCATTAGAATCAGTCACATCATGCAAGTCCATATTAGCAAGCTCTCTCATACTACTTCTACATTGCATTGTAGTAAATACGATAATAGCAATAATTGCTATTGCGGTTACTGGAATCATTACAAGAAGCAGTGTTCCGCTTATACTCTTCTTACTTTTCTTCTTTGCGCCGTGATTAGCGCCATTTGCATTCTTAGCCATATGCAAATCCCCCTGTACTTTTACCAATTTATTTGGTTTTTATTACTCTTTTATCGCAATAATACCCATTAATCAATATTTTATCTTATTGCAATAAAATATGCAACAGGAATAAAACCCCTGTTGCATATAATTCATAATGTCTATTATTGAATTTCCTAACTATCTAATGAGATCTCTAACCACTTCTCCTGCAATGATAAGTCCTGCTGTTGATGGGACAAATGCTACTGAACCAGGAGGACGACTGTTTGTAACCGGATTTTCTTTAGAGTATACAACCTTTAAATCCTTAACTCCTCTCTTCTTAAGCTCACGCCTCATAACCTTAGCTAAGGGGCATACGCTTGTCTTATATATGTCTGACACTTCAAATGCGCTTGCATCAAGCTTATTCCCTGCCCCCATTGAGCTAATAACAGGAATCCCAAGCTCCTTGCAACGCATTATAAGCTCTATCTTAGCAGTTACTGTATCAACTGCATCTATAACATAATCATATTCTTCAAAAGGGAAATCATCAGCGTTTTCAGGAAGAAAGAAACACTCATAGGTATTAACATTGACTGAAGGATTAATGTCAAGCATTCGTTCCTTCATCACCTCAACCTTAGGTCTTCCCACTGTAGAATGAAGAGCTATGATTTGGCGGTTGATATTACTAACACTTACCACATCCTTGTCAATCAAATCAAAAGAGGATACACCACTTCTGACTAAAGCCTCGCAGACATATCCTCCTACTCCACCAATTCCGAATATAGCAACCCTTGACTTATGAAGCTTGTCTATTCCATCCTCACCTATCAAAAGTCTACTTCTCGATAATTGCTCATCCATATTATTAAACCTATCCTTAATATTTTCAACATCAGCCAGAAAACCTAGGCTTCCTTGATTCTAATATCTGTAAGTGCCACCTGGTCTCCTGTAAGAGCCACATATACATTCTTACTATTATCATGAAGAGTTATATGGTCATCTACTATTATTCCCAGATTCTCGGTATGAAGGCTAATCTTATTATTCCTCCTAACAAGCTCTACACTACATTCCTTGCCGCGCTTATTAGTTACCTTCCATGCCTCCCAGCCTGGGAATTCATCAGTCTTTCTCATATCGAAATCATTATCTGCCTGCTTATTATCTGCGCTATACTCACCATTAATCTTAACAAGGGCGTATTCCTTGTAATCCTTGCCATGAACCTTGCCATCACTAGAGCTATATACAAGAATATAAGGACAATGCCATGCAAGTGACGCTGAAGGAAGACTCATGGTGTGGAATTCAATAAGAAGAGAGCTCTTAAGCCTGATGCCCTGCGTATGAGCATACCTAGGTCCATCCACCTGTGTATTAGGAACATCTGACTCTAACCTGTCAATGTAGCTTTCTTCATTAACAATTCGTCTAATATCGCCTTCCTTAACCTTCTTATCAGTCTCTTCAACCTTAATATCACTAATATTACAATGCTCACCAGTAATACCAATGTATGCCATCTTCGTCTTGTCAGGAAGAGCGATAATGTAATCCATCTTACCCTCAGGCCCATCCATTACAACTGACAAATGGTCATCAAAACGTGACATAGTTATATTATGTTTTCTTTTAACTTCACTCTTAGTGCTTGTATCATCAGGGTTATTTTCAGCTTTGTCCACCTCAATATTTCTAGCTGCTGTGGATACATAATGGCCATCGAAGAATAACTCTCCGAACTCTATGTATTTATATACTTCAATAGACTTGTCAGTCTTGTGCATTCGCTTGTCGTAGGAATCGAATAATATAACAGAAGGCGAAGCAAATGCTCCATCATATCCTTCCATGGTTTCGCACTCAAAAGACACATTTTTAATCATATCATCAAATGCAATACCTACTGAAACCACGTCTCTATACTCGTCGCAATTAATCTCCTTCTCAAGCTTGACACTCTCAACCTCAGCATTCTCCTTATACTCCTCATCGAGTATTGAAATCATAATCTCAGCGTATTTTGGATCATACTTAACGCCTGAGCCTTCTATGAACTCCTCCCTAATTTGCTGATAAGGAAGGGCCCTTGTATTACGAAGCTGTGTTGACATACCAGCATATGAATCTGCCACAGCAATTACTCTTGACATCCAAGGTATATCCTCGCCCTTAAGACCATTAGGATAGCCTGTACCATCGTATCTCTCCCGATGATACATTACTGCTTCCTTAAGATATGGATACTCCTTGATATTAGATAGTATCTGGGCACTGTCAATAGGCTTATTCCTAATAATAATCTCATCTTCCGCAGTAAGATCATCACCCTTGCCTATTAATCTGTCAGGAAGCTCAACTGTTCCTACATCATGAAGAAGGGCTGCATAATACACCTTCCCACACTCTTCCTCCTCAATATTAGCAGCCATGGCAATTTTACGAGCCACATCAGCAACTATCTGGGAATGACCTTGTATACTTTCATCCTTCTTCTCAATTGCTGATACGAATGCAGTAGCTGTCTGGTCGAAGAGTCTTGCCATACTGTTTCTCTCTTCTTCTAACTCGCCCATCTCTATCTTATGCATTCTCTCAACCTCATCATTTAAGTCAAGATATGCGAATATATACAATGCTAGTATAGCTATAGCAATTGCCATATTAGTCAAGGACAAGCCATAGGAGAAGAACTGCACAATTGAGGCAATTATAGGTAGCACCAGATATATTACGAAGGCAACCTGTATATGACGACTGAAGGTATCCCTATATTGAATTACAATTGTCAGCTGAATAATAAGGCAGATAAGAGGAATTACGTAGCATACGACAAATGCAGGTCCTCTCTGATACTGATTCATATCGTCGAAGTAGTAATACATATTAGTAAATTGAGATATAATTAACAGTACTATTCCTATAACTGCAATGATGTCAATTATTACAAATCTTTTTGGCATACCATCTTTGCCAACATCTGCCTGAACGTAATTCTTAAGATATAGGTTGAAAAGGATTGCAATAACTAAAATCATGAAGAATACCATAAAGTTACTTACGCGCACCATAACATAGCCCACATTACTTGCATCGCCCCTAAACATATAGGCAAATCTCTCGAATATGAGCAATACGCATACAGATAGCTCTGTAAATATGAGGGTTATCTTCCTCTTCTTGTCCATAGACTTAGTTATAAGAAGAAGTATTGTGAATATAAATGCACATAATGACAGCGCAAACATTATATCTAATTGATATGTCCTTAATAATTCAAACATTTATCGCACCTTTCCTTAAAGCAATAATCACTTGCTCTTAGCAAAATACTCCTCTAACTTCAAAGTTAATTCTTCCTTCTGGATACTCTTAAGTAAGTATCCCTCTGGGCGTAGTTCTACAACAGCCATTACACTGTTCTTGTCACTTTTTCCTGTTAGGAATATAACTGGTATATCCTTGGTATCCTTGTCACTTCTAAGCATTTCAAGCACCTGAGGGCCGCTTGTTATTGGCATCTCATAGTCTAATAGAATAAGGTCCACCTTGTTCTTGCCAAGGTACTTAATCCCCTGCAAGCCTGAGTTGGCAACAGATATCTTGTAAGTATCCTTAAGCCATCCTCTAATAAGAGACAGATATTGTGGGTCATCATCGATAATAAGAATTCTCTTCTTAAGATCCTCCCTTTTCTCCTCATCGAAGTAATCAAGAGCTGCCTGAACAAACTCCTCGTTATTAACAGGCCTTGTGAATTCCTTATATATGAATCCCTCTGACATGTGCCTCTTAATGCTGCTAATATGGGCAGGCTCGCCTATTACAATAATGCCACCGGCTTCCTCTTTCATGTGGTCTTCTAGTAGATGAACCACATCGTCTCCTATCTTGGTATCATCATCAATATAAAGAACGATAAGATAGTCGCCAGTCATGGCTGCCCCAAGGGTTACAGCATCACATTTGACAAATTCTACCTCTGTCATTGGCGCATTAATCTTCTTCATAAGAACACGTATAACAAATGTCTCTTTCTCTCCCACAAATAGAATCTTATTCATCAGTCTCTCCTTATAGCTTCATTCATTTTGTCCCAGTCAATTAGCTTCATAGCCTTCTTAAGTTCGTTAAATCTCTTAGCATCCTCATCAGGAAGCTTATATTCATCCACGTCATCTACTATCATCTCTACAGCATCAAGATCCATCTGATCAATTACATCTGATAATGCCTCATAAGCATCCTCTAGCACATCCTCAGGAATCATCTCCTTGTCATTGTCGGAGTCCTGATCCTTCTTCATTGGAGACAATTTCTCCTTGTATGCCTCGTAATCAGATATGAACTGCCCAACGTTCTTATTAATATAATCTACATCCTTCTCGTTGCCTGCATCCTCTAGCTTCTGTGCCATATTAGACAGCTTGCTAGCACCAATGATTCTAGCCGAGCTCTTAAGAGCATGTACCTTAATTGTAAATAATCCGATATTCTCTTCGTCATAGGAGTCTCTAATTATCTTGACATTCTCATCAATTGTATCTAAGAACATCTCAAGAGCATACAAATAATCTCCTATTCCGCCAGAATTCTTGATTCCTTCCCTGGCATTTACGCCCTCAGTCTCATATATCCACATCATATCCTCAGGCATCTTGTCAATTACTTCCACTGCATCTTCTGCTGTAGGCTCAATCATCTTCTCATCTGGCAAATGCTTCTTAATAGTCTCCTCTAACAGCTTCGTATCTATAGGCTTATGAAGACATCCATCAAATCCCTTAGACTTGTAGAATTCTTCACCAGCAGTAGAATTAGCTGTAAGAGCATATACCGGCACTGTGGTGTTGAACTTCTTTATCTCTGTAAGGGTCTCAAGACCATCCATTCCTGGCATCATATGGTCTAGGAATACAACATCGAAATTAGTATCTCTAATCTTATCTAGCGCATCCTCGCCACTTAATGCGGTATTAACGAATACCTTGGTAGGACGAAGCAATCCCTTAATAACGTTAAGGTTCATCTGATTGTCATCAACAACAAGGATGTCCGCATCAGGAGCTATGAACTGTGGTACATATACATTCTGAGTACTGTTCTTATCCCTCTCTTTGAATACTCCTATAGGCGTATCATCTATGATCTTCTGTTCAACCTTCAATACGAACTCTGAGCCTTCACCATATGTACTCTCACAGGTAAGTTCACCGCCCATAAGCTCAGTAAATCTTCTTGAGATATCAAGGCCTAGACCTGTTCCCTGGATTGCCCTGTTCTTCTCCTCGTCAAGTCTCTCGTAAGCATCAAAGAGCTTGTCCATATCTTCCTTCTTAATACCCATTCCTGTATCACGAACAGAGATTGTAAGAGTTGCAATATCTCCCTTTCTCTCTGACAAGGTTACGGTAAATGATACTCCACCCTTCTTAGTGTACTTAACAGCATTAGTTAAGAGATTAAGAACTACCTGCTTAATCTTGGCAGGGTCACCATACAATCGTGTAGGAAGCACTTCATCTATTACAGCATCGAAGATTAATTCCTTCTGGTCACTTCTCTCTCTTATCATGGTAACTACAGAACGAATCTCTTCTTCTATGTCATATTCCTGCTCAACGAGATGCATTTTACCCGACTCAATCTTAGACATATCAAGTAAGTCATTAACTAAGTTAAGTAATGACTCAGATGCATTCTTAATATCATAACTATTATTAATTACTCTTGTAGAATAATTATTAGGAACACCACTTGTATCCTCCCTGAGAGTCAGCTCGTTCATTCCTAATATTGTATTAATAGGTGTACGAATCTCGTGTGACATATTAGCAAGGAATCTTGTCTTGGCACTGTTAGCCTGCTCAGCTTCTTCCTTGGCCGCTCTAATCTCCTCATACTGCCTACGGACAGTTGTGGTGGCAATAAATCTCCATACGAATATAGCTGCTGCAGCAACAAGTAATAGAACAAAGAGAATCCTGACTATAAGAATCTCCGTGAATCTTGCACTCTTAGTAACAGGAATCTGCTCATCCTGTATTATCTGCTTTGAATTCTTGTCAATTACCTCTATATGAAGAGTATAGCTGCCATATGGCAAATCCGTATACTCTAAGGTTGTAAGCTTACTCATCATGTCAGTAACACCATCATCAGGACCTCCCTCAAGATATACATGAACAAGAGGGTCATGCATAGAATAGTCCATTATGGAAGGTGTTATCTGAATACGTCCTTCACTTGAAGGAATAATGTATTTGCCATCATCATCAGGTAGAACCTTCTCACCATCACAGGTAATCGAGTTAATGCCAAGATGAAGCTTGTCAGCTTCGTCGAAGAAATGATTAACATTTACCTTAATAGCGCCATTTCGTCCAGGCATATACAAATTGCCCTCTGAATCTAGGTAGCTGTTGGAATTAGCCGTTAAGGTAAAAGGAAGTCCACTTTCAACTGTATACAAGCGATAGTCATCAACCTTGTCATCAAGCATCTTCTGAACCTCTATAATATAAAGTCCATAGGAAGACAGAATCCAGGCGTTGTTATTACTATCAAAATACATATCGTAGTTATTGTTATAAGGGAAGGACTTGACCTGAGTAATCTTGCCATTCTTCATATACTCAATAGAGTTAGATGTAACAAGCCATAATACTCCGTTCTTATCATCCCTAATAATCTTCATAACAACGTCACTTGTTAGGCCTTCATCACGACTTATTCTTTTGATGTTATCTCCCTTAATGGAATAAATTCCATCACCGTCAGAGCCTACATATATTGTGCCATCTGCGTCCTGAGTCACTGACAGGAATACAGTATTCTTAATTACATCATTAGCTCCCACAGTCCTTACAATCTGGCCCTGATTAATAATTACAAGACCACCGTTGGTGCCAACTAATATGTCCCCATTTAGCCCTTCATAGACAGTTCGAACCTCATTATCTGGCATTCCATTTTCCTTGGTATATGCGACAAAACCGCCATCTGGTGTCTCACACAGTAAGCCCTTCTCATCGGTGTAGGTACATATCCACACATTTCCCATGGAATCTTCTCTAATGCATCGAATACGACTGTCGCCTATATATCTTGTCAATTCATTCTCAATTAGATTACCTGCGCCATCAACAATCTGAAGCCCCTTATCCATTCCTATATATAGTAGGCCATTGTGGAGGCAGGTAGCATTGGTAGTTCCTGTACGAAGAGCGTACTCCTCCATTACATCTACAAAGTTATTAGTAACGATTTTCATAACTCCCTGAGTAGACGAAGCAATCCATATATTACCCTGATAATCCTGAGTCATCATCTCAATTCCCTTAACGGAAATGTCTCGCAATATATTGAGGTTATCGCCGTCAATATATCCAATGGCACTATCTGATGCCACCCATACCCTGTCGCACAGATAAGCCAGCCACTGAGTCTCGCCAATTCCATTAGAAGCAATTCTCTTCATATCATTAGCATGAGTTCCGAACGGGCCATAGAAGATGTCGCCACTTTCTGAACCAATATAGAGGTTGCCTGCAGAGGTTGGATCAGCCATTATTGTATATATCTTGTCGATTCCAAGCTGGGCGCTCTCGAACACTCCAGTAATATTGGCATTATCTATGGCAAATATAACTCCCTTAGCGGTAGAACCATAGACCTTTCCATTGCTGTCAGCATCTAGTTTAAGAATTCTGTCTTTGTCTAATAATGGATGACTAATAGAATGTATCTTAAGATTACTATCCGCATAGCATAGTCCTGCGGTAGTACCTATATACACATTTCCGTCACCATCCTCGGAAAATACACGAATAGAAGATGTTGGAAGTCCATCCTTATAAGTAATATGCGTACTATCCTCACCGTCTATTACAACAACGCCATTATCGTTAGTTCCAACCCAGATTCTTCCCTTCCTATCCTCGAAGAAACCTCTTGCGCTGGTTAGACCATTGCTTGTATCCATTCTCTCGAATGTGGAGCCGTCGTAACGAATAACACCGCTATAGCCACCAATCCACATGTGGCCATCCTTAGCACCAAGAAGACACATGGCATCAGAGGTAGGCATACCATTAGATGCATCATACAACTTAGTAGTAAAGCCTACGTTCTTAAGCTGTCCTGACAAAGCATATCCGCCACCGTTTTTAGACAGATAAGAGTCCTGAGTAGTATCACTCTTACTCTGAGTAGAAGCCGCAGCATATACTCCTAAAGGCGCAGCAAGTATGTTGAATGCTATAAGCGTCAAAACTATTAATGTAGTTGTAAACCTTAATTTACTATTATTTCTCAACTGATATCCCCTCTCTTATATCTCGATATCATTTTCTTTATAATACTCATTATGATATTTCCTAAGAATAACCTTGACTTCGTCAAGAGAATCCATGAAGACCTCTACACATTTCTCATCGAACTGAGTACCCTTGCCTTCTTCAATAATTGCTAGGGCCTTCTCTAGAGGAAATGGTGGTTTGTATACACGAGGCGATGTAAGGGCATCGAACACATCAGCAACCGCCATAATTCTTGCAGAAAGCGGAATAACCTCCCCATGAAGTCCTTCAGGATAGCCCTTGCCGTCCCATCTCTCATGGTGATATGCCGCCATGTTACGAGCTTCCTTTAAGTAGTTCTCACCACCTACTGTATCAATGGCCTTCTCCATAATCTTCATACCTGCTGTGGTATGAGTCTTCATTATCTCGTATTCTTCGTCAGTTAATTTGCCTGGCTTGTTAAGAACGTTGTCAGGAATGTTAATCTTACCCACATCATGAAGTGGCGCAGAACGAACTACGTCAGACATGAACTTAGGCGTAATCTTCTCAGCGTAGTATCCCTTCTCTTTCAAGCCACGAACAATAATATCAACATAGGCAGCAGTCTTCTGGATATGAGCACCTGTATCAGCATCTCTGTTCTCCACAAGGTCAGCCATAGTAATAATAAGACCGTCTTGCATCTGCAAAGTATTCTCTGAGAGTCGCCTTATACTTCTAAGCTTCTCTGTCTGGTTAAGCGCCATGTCGCACAGGTCGTGATAAAGCTTCTCTATCTCATCATCTGTTCGTATGTCAATTGTTCGCATCTGGCGAACTACTGCATCTAATTCTTCCTGATTATCTCCTGCCTCTGTTAATCGTCTTACATGTACACCAAGAGACTCTATAGGATATACAGTATAATAATTAGTCATCCATATACCGTATGATACGATTGCAGCAATGATTCCAAGAAGAACAAGAATTAACCTTCTTGCGAATCCTGCCATATATTCGTGAAGATAATCTAGGGATGCATCAGCTCCTGCATAGGCTACCACATGACCAGAGCTATCAAGAATTGGATGATAGGAGGATACAAGCCAACTCCATTCCCCTGTACTCTCTATAGGCGGAATCACTTTTCCTGCCTGCATGTCATCCATATACGCTTCAAATTCTTCATCTACTGGGACAACAGTGCCCGGATCTTCACCCTCAGTGTCATCCGCCTTTTCGGAGCTTACAGTGTTAGGATTAGCATCTAAATCGAATACAAATGTCACCTTGTCTCTATCAACCTTAACAATGTACAGATATGTTATTCCCGACGCATTGTCGCGAATCCTATATAACATATCCTCTGTATCCTTGTAGCCCGGGGCTGCTTCACCATCTCTTATGTACTCATCAATCTTACTAGGGTCAACTACACTTGCTGCGAATTTAGAAGCATTAACTGCATTGTTAGTCTTATCCTCTCTGGCTGCTTCTAAATACTGATGCAATCCGAGATATGCTGTAATCAAGGTGGCCATAAGGGCAATAACCGTAACAACAACAGTCATTCTCTTCCTTGCTGACCTTCGAGTATTAGAGTTCCAGGATTCTATGGACTCTTCTTGAGACTTAGTAAGAGGAGACTGCATCCATGTGCTGTTATGAATTTTCTCCTTAACATATTCAGGCATAAAATGAAGCACTACTGCCACAACAACAAAACACATTCCCTTATCAAGAAGATTAAGAATGATATTAAGCCCAGTAAATGCCATAAAACCAGTAACGCCTTCAGAAATACTCATTGCATCTATTATTGCTCTTATGGACTCATTCTCTGGCTCTCCTAGAATAATCCACTGAATAAATGCGCTAATAATTCCACTTCCAACACCAATAATAGCAACGAATATAGCAGACTTCTTAATGTCCTTAAATAGTCCCCTCCTGTTGTACCATACAGTAACCATGGCTATTAGCACATTGATTATGCTAAAAAAGGCTGCGTTATCATTAAATATGGAGCATATTAAGTTAGTTAAAACAGCAACTAATATTCCTGGGAAAAAGCCTACAAGGGAGGATACGAACATTGTTCCAATGGTGTCCCAATAAACGGGCAGCTTAAAGTAATTGGTTATAAATGCCAATAACACATTTACACCAATTCCCACCAATACAGGCTGAAGTATTATTAATTGTTGTCGCCTTCTTCTATTCGAGAAAGTATCCACTATCTATCCTCCAACTATCTATTACTTCCAACGAAAACCGCTGCAGTTCTCTCATTGTCGTGGGCATATATTATGTTCTCACCACACGCCATTCTCATAAGAAATCCGCAGAGATTGCCGTTATACATATAAAGTCCTGGCATATTAATGAACTTATGCCACTTTCCATCTCCCCATGCAAAATCAATATTATCTGTAAGATATTGCTCACAATATTCCTGCACAATATAACCCTGGCCATATAGCTTAGGCAGTAACTCTTCCCAGTCCTCCTGGTTGAACTCACGGCCCGAAGCATATACTCCCTTAGACGCATAGGCATCCATAGGTTTGAGCATATATTTATATTTGCTGTCTCTAACCTCTTCCATTGTAATGAATTCTGGGGCAAACTCTGTTGTCTCAGGCACATGCTCCTTAACGAAGTTAGCCTCTTCTTCAGTTAGAAATTCCATTGTTCGTGGCAAATGTAATACGTAGAACACCCATTTTGAATGAATAATCTGAGTTTCAAATGCCCCTGCAAAAAATACTGCATCATCCTTAATGGCCTGAATAAATGGCGCCACTTCATCATAGACATTCATTATATCTGCAGTTACAGCTCGCCTGTATATTGCATCAATAGGATTGCCAGCCTTAGAATAAAGCTTGCCATCACGGTATTCTAACTCCCTGATATCACAGATTTCACAGTTAATGCCGGCCGCCTGGAAGCGTCTTGCATATTCTTCAAAGTCGCCCATTGTGGCATTATCAAGAAGATCAACAATTGCAACGTTAGGGTTGTCCTTGCATTTTGGATATGTCTTATATAGCTTCATGAACTCTTCAACCCAAGAATCGAATAATTCGAAGGGCTTTAGACTGTACTTTCTAATAACATGCTGATGAGCAGGATTGTTAATAAGAGCCTTCTCAATCTCAACATTTCTAAGCATGGCGGCTGTACCGTCAGTGTTAATCTCGCAGAACTTGAAGTCCCTGGTCTTCTCATTATAGAATAGGTCGAATCGTGCCATTGGAAGGAATCCATCGTACTGCTTAGGAAGAAGAATGAGTTCCTCTAGCTCCTTGGAAAATGGGAACAGCTTCCTGTAATCTTCATGAGTTCTGTACTCATTAATCACCTTGCCAAATATCCTGTAGGTCATATCAGCAATTCTTCGAAAATCTGCCATGTCCTCTTCGTCAAATATCTTCGGAATCATAACAGTCTTATCCACCATATCATTCCACCACAAAGGAGAGTGCTCGAGATTGAATTTCATCTTATTAGCACCCTCTTCGCACTCACTCATATGGTCCTTAATGTATTGAATATATTCATTATTAATAGAATCCTTAATACTCACTATATATATCTCCTTTACGAGAACCAACTTCTAAATTGATATAGTACAACAAATCTATTATATACTAAATGATTATCAACTTACACAAAAAAATCAACTTTTTGTTGTCTAAATTGTCTGACAATTCCTTACAAATTCTCAAGTAAACGCAATTATTTGATTTTTAATATCGCTTTAGGTATAATGTATCTAGTTTCTATTATTAGATAAGCGAGGAGGTTTAATTATGAATTGGAATGAAAGAATGGAACTCTCTCAGAAGAGAATGGAAGACATCAAGAAAAAAATGGCCGCTTCCGCAGAATCTTCTAAGAAGGCTCGTGCACTTAAGAAAGAAGAAATTAAGGCTGACATGGCAGATGTTAACGCTTCTATCGAAAAGTTTGCTGACAGAGTAGAGAAGGTTGTTAATGATGGTCTTACTGAAAGCGCTGAAGCTATTGAGGATTTCGCTGATATCGTAGAAGTTAAGGTCAACGATGGTCTTGCTAAGAGCGGCGCTGCAATTGAAGACTTTGCCGATGATGTAGAAGCTGATGTTAACGACAACATTGCTACTGCTCAGGGAAATGTTAATGCAGCTAAAGAGAATGCTCGTCTTAATAAAGAAGAGAGAGACATTAAGCTTAATACTATTCGTCTTAAAACTCAGATGAATATGGAAGAGAAGAAGAAGAGAATTACTGAGAAGAAGGAAGCTATGGATAAGGCTTCACAAGAGAAGCGTATCGATGAACTTCTTGACTATGCAGAAAGCTGCCAGGCTTTAACACTTGCAATGGCACTTGAGACAGAGGCTGCATTCCTTGATGCCGCTGATGAGATTGCTGATTATGTAGAAAAATACGGACAGCCTGAGGATAATAAATAATCCCAGATGAATAATCTTCCTTTTATATAATCTATATAAAATAAGAAGGGCTATCACATAATGTGATAGCCCTATTATTATACATTTTATTTACCTTCTGACTTGTCGTCCTTCTTGTCGTCTGCCTTAGATTCTTCTAGCTTAGATTCGCCTTCTACAGCCTCTTCTATAGCCTCTTCTACTTCTTCAAGGCCATTGGCTTTGCGAATCGCCTTCTCTCTTCTAGCTCTTACCTTAGGTATAATTACCTGCTTGAAGAGGTAGTCAAGAATAGCAATTACAGGAACACCAAGTAGAATTCCAAGTACTCCGAACATTCTGCCACCTACGATGATAGCAACAAGTATCCATAGTCCTGACACACCGAATGTATTACCATACAACTTCGGTCTTATTACATAACCGTCTATCTGCTGTAGTACGAGATAGAATATAACGAAGATAATAGCATGCGTTGGATTAACTAGTAACAGGATTAATGCAGCTATAACTGTACCGATAATTGGACCAAATGTTGGGATAAGGTCAGTAACACCGATAATAATAGCAATCAATCCGATGTAATCCATTCCTGTGATGAGCATAAATATTGCAGTAATAGTACCAATTAATACACCATCAAATAGCGAGAACAGAATGTACTTAATTAAGATGTTATCAATCTTCTTAATATGAGTTAGCGCTTCATTGTACTTCTCTTCATTCTTAATCATTCCTCTAAGAATGTTCTTACAAGACTCAGCTATGCTTTCCTTAGATGCAAGGAAATAGACTGAGAATATAAGTCCAAGAATCCATGCCCATAGATGTCCACCAACATTAGATAGTGCTGACTTAATGTTATCTACGTTGCTAGCAAGGAAGTCCATTAGATAGCTCATAACAGATTCAGGGGTAAATGTAAATCCACCTCCGAACTTGTCTATTAATTTGCTAAGACCTGTACTTTCAAGCCACTCTGAAAGCCCTGAGATATATGACTCTCTATTAGCATAAAGCATCATCACACTGTCATATAGCTGTGGAACAAGCAGCATAATAATAGCTGTTATTGCCGCAATACCAATTACCATGGAAAGAACTAAAGATATGGTTCTCTTAAGTCCCTTCTTCTTAATAAACCGAAACACATGATTCTCAAGAACCTTCATCAACGGATTAAGAAGATATGCGATTATTACACCAGCAATTACAGGATATAGAAAATAGAATATTGCTCCAAGTGCATCCCATAAATCTCCCAGATGAATTAGCAAAAAGAAAAATAAAATTGCTATACATAGCGCAACAGCCATGGGAAACCACTTCTGTTGCTTAATCTTTTTTCCCATTATCTTATCTCCTTATAAACACTAATAAATTAAGCGGTCGTGTAAACAACCGCTCAACACTTGTAACATTATACACTATTTTCTCTAATCAAGCAATGCAAGAACCATGTCCCCATGTCTTCTCTCATCAGCCTGAACACTTCTTACCTCTGAGAACTTCTTAACAACGCTCTCGTACTTCTTCTCAGCGTCATATTCCCCCTTAGCAATAGTAGGATACAGCTTCTTCTTGCCTATTATCTTATACATGAGGGGAACGAATATTGCCTTAGTGCTCTTAGGCTTAAGCACCTTGTTGGTGTATTTCTTAAACACCTTGGCATGATGGCCTTCCTCACTGGCAAGCTGCAAGAATACTTCCTTATCCCTCTCATCCTTCACAACCTTGGCTAGTTCACGATACATAAGCAATGCATCCATCTCACCCTGCTGTGACTTAAGCAGCACCTTCATATCTTCGTTAGTAATCATACATGTCCTCCTTAACTAGCAATCTTCATGTAACATCTGAGGACTAGTCTGCCTTCTCGAACATGTCCTTCCCAACTCCACATAGAGGGCATACCCAATCATCTGGAAGATCCTCGAATGGTGTTCCTGGCTCGATTCCATTATCTGGATCACCTACTGCTGGATCATACTCATAACCACATGTCTCACAACGATATTTACTCATAATGCCTTCTCCTTTCATCTGGTAAATGTTAATCGGTAAGTACCGATATAGTTTCATCTCGTTTGTCTTGCAAACTTATGTCTATAATAACACAAGTATGTGGGGGATTACTACCTTGAATCGAGAGAAATGCTATCTTATCCCCTCTGCAAGTTCAATGGTCTTGATATCTATCCCCTGCTTAAGTATATCCTCTTTATCTACACCCTGACGCAACAACTCTACAGCCTTGACTAACTGACTCTGTCCAGTATTCTTGCCCTCGCGAAGTCCATCTTCTCTGCCCTCATCATAATTAAGCTTCATTCTTCTCTCAAATGTATAATCTACCTTAGTCACTTCTAACACCTCCGATCGTCTGGATGTGAAAAATTCTTCTAAATATCCATTGGAAATACAATAATCGATTGCCTTATTGATATCTTCTTCTAGCTTGTCATCTTCCTTGTCATTATGGTATTCTCTTACTTTATCGACAAATACCATATAATCAGAAAGCCATTTACAATGCTCTAACAACGACTTATTCTTTCCTTTGTTAATATTATACACCCTACAGACGAGTTCTAACATACTTTTATCTTCTTTAGGCAGTGTAAATATTCACTCGGATGACTTGACTTTTACATATAATTAACCTACACTACCTTTAGTGATCGAGTTCCAGATACTCGTGAGGACTGGAACCAGAGGACGACCTACGGGCCGTCCTTCATTATTCTAAGGAGCATCTTATTCTAAATGGCAAAACCATATCTTACAATCGAACAGCAAATCAGCATTCTTAAAGAAAAGAATCTTAACATCAAAGACGACTTTCTATCATTTAAATCAAACTTAACAAGAACGATTGACAGGTATTGTAAGAAGAACTTTAGACTCTCAAAAGAAACATTGCTCTCACAAATGGGAATGCCTTCAAACTGGAAGAACATTACTCGGTATAAGCCATAAAAGGATATCTATCCCCGTACATCAATAGTGTAAAGAATTTGTCAGTTGAATAACAAATTAAATATGAGAGAGTCTCTTAAAAAAGATATAATAAAGTTGATAAACAAAAAATCTTTTAAGGA
>ONCT01000012.1 GCA_900316395.1 uncultured Lachnospiraceae bacterium
ACACCTTCTGCCTTAGCAAGGTTTAAGATTTCTTCTGGACTCTTGCAAGCTTCAACCTTCTTGATTTGCTCCTCTGATAATCCCTTTAATAATTCTTTTCTCATAGTAATTACCTCCTTCATTATACTTATTAATAATATACCACATTTTAATTAGATTTGTTTATGTGGATTAACCTTTCACATATATATACACATTTAAAATGTAAAATGCGACAAAAATCCCATCCCTTTTTGCTGCTTCATAGCAGATTTGACTACTGTGACGGTCTATGGAAGGTTCTTGAGAGAGAACGGGGTTATTGAATATATACTATCCTTATAAATAAAATCACCCTTAATGTGTCTCTTGAATCTATTAAATAATCGTGCTATTATATGAATACCTTTTAATAGTTCTTTTTATAAAGCCATTATTGTTGATGACATTACCTCCAAAAAGCCCCAACAATAATGGCTTTTTTTATTCATTTAGTTTTGCCTTAGGTATTGTACTCCAAAAGAGAGAGATGTAAACCCTGCGTTGCACCGCTTTCAGCGGCTACGGGGTTGACATCTCTCTCTTTTTTCGTACCGGGCAGACAAGCCAAACTAAATGAAGAAGTCTGTTGCGGTGCAACGACTCTTCATCCTATTGTTCAAACTTTTAACTGTATAATCAAATCAATTCCCCGGTACAAACTTGAATTTAGCTATTTCTTTGACCGCTTATTAATCTGAACAGTCGATACAATCCAATAAATGATAACACTCATTATCAGCGGTATCTCAAGCAGAAACAAAATGTCATTTTTAAGCAAAATTTGGAGGGCAATTACAATAAAAACCACACTCAAAATGCAGAACATAATGGCTGACTGTTTATAATAAGGCTTCTTATCCATTTTTTCTCGCTCTTCTTTTGAGGCGTAAAGGAATGCATTATTCAATAAAAGACCACGCTCAAGAAATGACATGATGCTGAATATCAAAAGAATCACAGCAATAAATAATACAATAATTAATGTTATCAATTCTCCCATAGTAATTTTTACCTCTACATACTCAAATTCCTATGCCTTATTTGGCTTTCTTTGTCTTCTTTTCTGGAAGTTCAGCATACATACCATCCAATAGTTCAACAATAAGAGCCTTATCATCAAAACTATCAAATACATACATTAAGGTTTTTGAACCTTCATATGGATAGCGCAGTTCAGACCCTGTAAGCAGTTTGTCCGACGTCGGAGTTCTTTTTAAAAACAACTCATTATTGCAAATGTCACCTATCAGCTTACCGTTATAATATACAAGGTATCCGCCCATCATAGGTTTTATAACAATATCACCGTTTGTTGAAAAGCTCTCATATACATATTCATTATAATCATTCACTATGATTCCCCCCTCTCAAATTACGATTTGTACATTCCGTTAATAGTTTATCACACCACATACTACAAATCCAAAATATCTTTTCGCAGAATAAGAGACGCCGCAAAATTGCGACGCCATCCTTTCTCTTAATATATCATTATCATAACAACTGTTAACTATTTTCTGTTTTTCTCCCATTCTTCCATAATTCTATTATGCTCTTCTCCGGCGCGCTTCATATACTCCTCAGCCGTTAACTCAATCTTAATGTGTGCGTCCGGTTTCTTTTGTTTGCTCATCGAACATATAACCTCAACATGCCCCGTTCCAGGGAACATGTCTACGCAGCAGATTCTTCTTACTTCATAGCCGCTAGACTGTAATGTTACAAGGTCTCTTGCAAGGCTTGTTGGCTTGCAGGAAATGTATATCATATTCTCCACACCGTAATCAATTATCTTGCGAAGAGCCTTAGGATTGATTCCATCACGAGGCGGGTCTAGGATAATATAATCTGGCTTGTCTTCAATATCGTCTAGTACCTTAAGCACATCTCCTGCTATAAATTCACAGTTTGTGAGTTCATTTGCTTTAGCATTCTCTATTGCAGCGTCCACCGCTTCCTTAACAATCTCAACTCCAACAACCTTATCCGCAACCGGTGCCATAATCTGTGCTATGGTTCCTGTTCCAGAATATAGGTCGTAGAGCACTGCACTATTCAGGCCATCTAGACTACCACCAAGGGAATCCTTGATAAATTCTCGCGCCTTACTATACAGAAGCTCAGCCCCAAGGGAATTGGTCTGGAAGAAGGAGAATGGTGTTATCTTAAATGTTAATCCAAGAATCTCCTCCTCTATATAAGACTGACCATAAAGCAGCGTTGTACCCTTATCCTTGACTACATCAGCCACGTCATCATTTCTCGTATGTAGTATTCCTACAACCTTACCCGTCAAATCAAGAGACAGAATGGTGTCCGTATAATCAGACAGCATTTTCTGCTCGTCCCCAACAGAATCTACATCACTTCTTAGAGAAGAATCCCCAGCATCACCACATCTATAGTCACTACTTGTCACAAGACAAATAAGAATCTCTCCACTCTTAGATGCTTTCCTAACCAGGAGATGACGAAGGTATCCTTCGTGCCTTACCTTATGATAATAGGTCATTCCACGACTAGAGAAGAAGTCAAGTGTAGTCTTAAGAATAAGTCGATAATCCTCATCAACTATTCTGCAATCATCTACAGTTACAACATCATAGAAGCTTCCTCTCTTATGCATCCCAAGAGTAAGTGGACCATCCTTAATCTCATCTCCAAAGGAATATTCCATCTTATTGCGATAACCAAATTGCTTAGGACTTCTTATAACTCCTTCGAAGAGTTCATCAAATCTTTCTTCCCCTACAACTGGACTAAGTAGCGACCGAACCTGTCTACTCTTAAGCTCAATCTGAGCATCATAGTCTAGACTCTGGTAAGAGCAACCACCGCACACTTCAAAATGCTTACAGATTCCCTCTAACACTTCGTTGTCGGCTCTCTTAATAACATTTAACAAATTACCCTGAACCTTGCCTGTTCTCTTCTTGGTAATTCGAAATTCTATTTGTTGTCCAACAAGACAATTCTTAACAGTGGCAGTTTCACCAACGCCATCCGCTAAAGCATCACCTTCTACTTCTATAATTCTAACACTCCCTTTATTAGGAAATGCCAGGCTTTCCACTACACCTTTACATAGTTGACCTTTTTTCACGATATACACCTACCATTTAATTCTATTCAGTAACAACTATAACAAACATTTTAAAATTAAAAAAGGTGGGGTGCTTGATGCACTCCACCTATAATTACAATTCTTAAATGACTATCTTACTTAGCGTCCTTCTTAGCCTCTTCCTTAGCTGGAGCTACATCTTCCTCGTCATCATCAAATAACTCATCGTCATCATCATAGAACTCATCATCAATGTCATCCATGAACTCATCTTCATACTCAGGCTTGAAATACTTAAATAAAGCATAAACAATACCGCATACAGCAGCGAGTACAAGTGTGATAATTAAGAACTTCTTGAAGAAGCCACCCTTTTTCTTCTTCTCAACTACTACAACATCGTCCTCTTTAAGATTTCTAAGAGCCTCAATTGCAGATAAGTCAGAAATAGAATCTGTTAATCCCTTTAACTTATCAACGTTAAAATAGTTTGCTAAATCATCTTTACTTAACATATTAAACTTCATAAACATACCTCTCCTTTTTTATATTTGACTTCATGTCCTTTTCAATCTTTTTCAATTATAACACATTTGATTTTAATAAGAAACCTATAATAATAAATTTCTATCACAACCTGCAAATTCCCCTAAACACTACACTTTAAGTAGCTTTGCAAAGCTTGCGAACATCTTCTTAACCCCAACCTTATCGAATTCTACCGTCACTTCATAGTCTCTGCCACCATCATTAATAAGGGTTACAACCCCCTCTCCAAACTTCTTATGGCTAACTCTGTCGCCCACAACAAAATCAAGAGGTTCCTTCTTAATCTTGCTGCCGAAGTTTCTCTTCTCAAGATGACTTTTTGCAGAAGCTCTTCTACTGGTATAGGTCATGTCAAATGTTTTTCTGACAGGCTCCTCTATTTCCTTCGCCTTAGGCTCCCACACATTTCCATCAAGAATCTCTTCAGGTATTTCCTTGACAAAGCGTGATATAGGATTGTAGTTAATCTGACCATTCTGGAATCTCTGAGCTGATGAAAGAAGCGTCAATCTATCCATGGCTCTTGTGATTCCAACATAACAAAGTCTTCTTTCTTCCTCAATCTCATTTTCCTCATCAGGCCCACCTATTGAACGACTACTTGGGAAAAGATTCTCCTCCATTCCCGACATATACACATTAGGAAACTCCAAGCCCTTAGCAGAATGAAGTGTCATAAGCACCACAACATCATTTTCATCCTTATAATTATCAATATCCGCCACTAAGGACACCTCAGCAAGAAATGCTTCTAAGCTAATCTCCTCCTCATTATCTCTCGCCTTCTCTTCATATAAATATACTTTCGATGCAAGCTCATCAATGTTATCAATTCTGTCCTTCGCCTCAGGGGTGCCCTCTGCCTTGAGCCTCTCTACATATTCTGTATCTTCTATTATTTTCTCAAGCAGTTCTGAAACCAATATCTCCTGGGACAGCTTTGATAATTCATCAAGGTAAGCAGCAAACTTCTTCACCTTAGTTGCCGCAGCCTTAGACAAGGAAGAAATCTCATCAGCTACTCCCATAGCCTCGCGAAATGGCATGCCCTTCTCATAGGCGTAATCTCTTACTCTCTTAACAGTGGTTGCTCCAATTCCACGAGTCGGCACATTAATAATTCTCGTAATAGCCATATCATCATAAGGATTACTTATAGCCTTAAGATATGACACAACATCCTTAATTTCTTTTCTGGAATAGAAGTTAGTTCCGCCAATTATTTTATAAGGAATTGTTTCAGCAATGAGCTTCTCTTCAAGCACTCTTGATTGTGCGTTTGTTCTATATAATATAGCAGACTGCCCGTAGGAATACATTCCAAGCCTAGCCATCTTATCTATATCGCTAACAACCCTGTCTGCCTCCTCATAGGATGTGTCACATCTAATGAATTTAACCAAATCCCCTTCAGGCTTACTTGTTCTTAAGGTCTTAGCTTTACGCATAGTATTATTCTTAATAACAGCATTTGCCACATCTAAAATGTTAGGCGTTGAGCGATAATTCTCTTCTAGCTTAATGACAGTAGTCTCCGGATAATTCTCCTCGAAATTAAGAATGTTATATATGTTGGCACCACGAAACTTATATATAGACTGGTCATCATCTCCAACAACACACAGATTCCTGCTTCCAGAAGCCATCAGCTTAATCAACTGAAACTGGGCCGTATTGGTGTCCTGATATTCGTCCACCATTATATACTTGAATCTCTCGTGATAATTCTTAAGTACATCCGGGCACTCTCGAAAAAGCTTAACCGTCAACATAATAAGATCATCAAAATCAAGGGCGTTGTTATCCTCTAATTTCTTCTGATATAACTTATATACATCGGCAACAACTTCATCCATATACTCTCCAGCAGATTCAGCGGCGAATTCCTCCGGTGTCTGAAGCTCGTCCTTGGCAGATGAAATAACGCTAAGGCACATTCTCTCAGGATATTTCTTAGAATCAATATTAAGAAGACCTAACACCTCCTTAACAAGCTTCTTAGAATCGTCAGCATCATATATTGTGAAATTCTTATCGTATCCTATCCTGTCTATGAAGCGTCTAAGAATTCGAACGCAGGTGGAGTGGAATGTGGCCACCCATATGGCGGACGCACCATGCCCGACGATGGTGTTGATTCGCCCTCTCATCTCGTCTGCTGCTTTGTTGGTAAATGTGATTGCCATTATGTTATAAGGACTCACACCTTTTTCTTCTATTAAATATGCAGCGCGATGAGTAAGTACTCTTGTCTTGCCACTTCCTGCACCAGCTAATATAAGAACAGGGCCCTCAGTTGTAGTTACTCCCTGCTTTTGATTTTCATTTAACATTGTAAGGTCCATCTATCTTTTTCCCTTCATGATTTTCTCTATATAATATGCCACAATCATTTTTTTACTTCAACAAATTTGTATATTTTTTAATGGGTTATATTAATTCTTTTGTATACTTTTCAGCCACAAGTGTTACCTAATTATTTGGTTGTTTGTATATTGCACAATTTCATATTTCTCAAATTGTTCAAGGTGCTATTTTTGTTATTATATATTGCTTTTTCCCATTTTGGAAACTATAATTAAATTACAAAGTTTCTTAATAACATGTTGTATTTTTCTAGTCAGGAAGGGGGAAAATAAGCAAAATGAAAAAGTTTAGAAGAGTAGTAGCAGTTTCAATGGCATTAGCTATGTTAATCGGTGGAACAGCCTTTGCTAAGACAGAGGGAACACAGGTTATGGATGCAGATATTGCTTCTGCAACAGAGGGTGAAAACGTAACACAGGAAGCCTTAACAGGACTTGCTGCTACAGCAAATGTTGGTGCTGATGCAGACGTAAGAACACAGCAGATCGCAACTGCTGCACAGGACGTTATTTCAGGTCAACAAGTTACATATACTAACTCTGCACAGTTATCAAGACTTGTAATGTTAGGATACTATGGTTTCCAGCAAGATGGACCTATCTCTATCACAAAAGCTAAGTTACATTACAACAACTGGTTAAAGCAGAACAAGGACGTATATGTAGTATGTCTTTCAGGAACAGATACAGATGCTAAGAACCAGACAACTGGTTGGATTACAGATCTTCTTTCAGGATTTGAGTTCAATAACTTATATGTAAAGAACGTAAAGAAGGTTATCTCTGAGAACATCCCACAGGGTGCTAACGTGATCGTAACAGGTCACTCACTTGGTGGTATGGTTGCACAGCAGGTAGTATCTGATAGCACACTTAAGAAGAACTATGAGTTCCTTAACACAGTAACATTTGGTTCTCCATTAATTAATGGATTCAAGCGTGAAGGAACAGTTCAGAGACTTGGTGATACATCAGACGTTGTACCATTCTTAAGTGTATCAACATTCTTAAACGTATTCTGGCAGACACTTGGTCTTAACAAAGAAGATGGTGGTTACACAATGCTTGACTTCCAGTTCCACGCTCATAACGAGAGTTATAACAGAGCTGATGTATGGGGCGCATATGATGTAACAGGTGTTAAGAATGGAAGCAAGACATTAACTCTTGACTTTGGAACAACTCAGTTCTTCCACTCACCAGTTATCGTAACATACTAATTTTTTAAAAAGAGACTTTTAGGCCACATCGAAAGATGTGGTCTTTTCTTTTGTCTTTTTATTTATATTAAGGGGCTATCATAAAGTATGAATATGTGTTATTATAGTTTTTGAAACTATAACAAATAACATCAACTACACGTTATGTGGAAAGGGTATGTTCGACGCATTTGCCAAGGACAAGGTATAGATTATGTCAGATAAAGAAGATGTAAAGAGAAGCGATAAGAAGCGCAAGCCTGAAGGCAAGAAATATAAGTACACTCAGAAGGAAATTATGTCTATATTAGTTAAGAGTTTCTCGGAGATTGACTATGTAGGATATAATGACATCCCTGATATTGACTTATATATTGACCAGGTAACTACCTTCATAGATTCTCACTTAGAATCAGTTAAGCGTAATCCTGAGGACAAGACATTAACTAAGACAATGATTAATAACTATACCAAGAACAATGTACTACCCTCTCCTAACAAGAAAAAGTATAGTAAGAATCACATACTGACTCTTATATTCATCTATTATCTTAAGACCTTCTTAAGTATCAAGGATGTGAAAGCTATTATGGAGCCAGTTACAGACAAATTCTTTAATAGTGACGATGATTTATCATTTACTGATTTATATAAGGAAATTGTAGATATAGAATTAGCAGATGGTAAAGCTCTTACCAAGGATGTGCTTAGAAAGTTCAATCTTAGCACCAAATCATTTCAGGATGCTCCTGAAGAAGACAGGGAGTTGTTGCAGCGATTCTCATTTATATGCCTACTCTCCTTCGACATCTATGTTAAGAAGATGATGATAGAGGAGCTAATAGACCTTGATGCAGATGCAGATGATGAATAATAATATCTATTTATCAGCATCAAGTCTGTCTAGTACCATGTCATAGCCATCAGAGCCATAATTGAGTGCTCTATTGACTCTGCTGACAGTTGTAGTAGACGCACCAGTCTGACTTGCAATATCCTGGTATGTGATTTTCTCTCTTAGAAGTCTTGCAACCTCAAGACGCTGGCTAAGAGATTCCAATTCCTTAACAGTACACAAATCCTCTAGAAATGCGTATGCTTCTTCTCTACTCTTAAGAGTTGAGAAAGCATCCATCAAATTGTCCATTTCACCGTTCTTAACATTTTTACTCATATGAGCACCCTCACTTAATTACAATATAATTACACCCTTAGAAGCGGCGTAGTCCACGTCTTCCTGTGGCCAGTATGATACCTGTACTTCCCCAATATGACATTTACGAAGGAAGAACATACATATTCTGGACTGACCAATTCCTCCACCGATTGTGTAAGGAATCTCCTTATTCATAATGGATTTCTGGAATGGAAGCTCTAATCTCTCCTTGCAGCCTGCCTTCTCAAGCTGAGAAACCAGGGAGTTCTCGTCAACTCTTATTCCCATAGAAGACAATTCAAGAGCAATATCAAGCACAGGATAATATACGATAATATCTCCATTAAGAGCCCAGTCATCATAGTCAGGTGCTCTTCCATCGTGCTTCTCACCATTAGACAGCTTGTCACCGATTTGCTTAATGAAGATAGCACCCTTCTCCTTGGCAAATAAGTACTCTCTCTCCTTAACATCCTTGTCAGGATACATATCTAATAGCTCCTGAGATGTGATAAATGTAATGCTCTCAGGCAGGAAGCATTCAACATAGCCATATCTGTTAGATACATATTTCTCAGTAAGTCTAAGAGCATCATATACAGACTTAACACGATTCTCTAATACCGCGTCAGTCCTCTCGGACTTATCAATAACCTGCTCCCAGTCCCATTGGTCAACATATATAGAGTGGATATTGTCAGTGTCCTCATCTCTTCTAATAGCATTCATATCAGTATAAAGGCCTTCACCAACGCCAAAGCCATATCTGCCAAGGGCCATTCTCTTCCATTTAGCCAGAGAATGTACAATCTCAACCTCTTTGTCGCCCTGCTCCTTAATACCGAAGGATACAGGTCTCTCAACGCCATTAAGGTTATCGTTAAGACCTGACTCAGGAGTTACGAATAATGGTGCAGACACACGTCGCAGGTTAAGCTGTGCCGCAAGCTGCGCCTGGAAGAAATCCTTAACTCTCTTAATCGCAATCTGTGTCTCCTTAAGATTCAATGTTGATTCATAACCTTCTGGAATTACTATTTTGCTCATTACTTCTTGTCCTCTCTCTAATAATAATCTTTTTTCTTTATCTTTTTTATAAATCGCAATTACCAACAGTACGTGGGAATGGAATTACATCTCTAATATTGCCCATACCAGTTAGGTACATAACGCATCTTTCGAAGCCAAGTCCGAATCCAGCATGTCTTGCACTACCATACTTACGAAGGTCCATGTAGAAGCCGTAATCCTCTTCACTAAGGTTACACTCCTTCATTCTTTCCTTAAGAATATCAATATTAGCTTCCCTCTCAGAACCACCGATAATCTCGCCAATTCCTGGTACAAGGCAGTCCATAGCAGCAACTGTCTTGCCGTCATCATTAAGCTTCATATAGAAGGCTTTAATCTCCTTAGGGTAGTCTGTAACGAATACTGGACGCTTGAAGATTTCTTCTGTTAGATATCTCTCATGCTCAGTCTGCAGATCAGCACCCCATGATACCTTATAATCGAACTTATCATTATGCTTTTCTAATTCCTTAATGGCATCTGTATAAGTAATATGACCGAATTCAGAATTAGCCACATGCTTTAATCTGTCAATCAGTCCTTTATCAACGAACTTATTGAAGAATTCCATCTCCTCAGGAGCATTTTCCAGAACATAATTGATAATGTACTTAATCATGCTCTCTGCTAGCATCATATCATCTGTAAGGTCTGCAAATGCGATCTCTGGCTCTATCATCCAGAACTCAGCCGCATGTCTTGTGGTGTTAGAATTCTCTGCTCTGAAGGTTGGGCCAAATGTGTATATGTTCTTGAATGCCATTGCAAATGTCTCACCATTTAATTGTCCCGATACAGTAAGATTAGTTGGCTTGCCAAAGAAATCCTGGCTATAATCAACATTTCCATCAACTGTAGGAACGTCCTTCATATCAAGTGTTGTAACCTGGAACATCTCGCCTGCACCCTCAGCGTCAGAACCTGTAATAAGTGGCGTGTGAACATACACAAAGTCTCTCTCCTGGAAGAACTTGTGAATGGCATAAGCGCATAGGCTCCTTACGCGGAATACGGCCTGGAAAGTGTTAGTTCTAGGTCTTAGGTGCGAAATAGTTCTTAGATACTCGAAGGAGTGTCTCTTCTTCTGAAGAGGATAATCAGGTGTTGACTCTCCTTCTATATCTACGTTAGTTGCCTGAATCTCAAAAGGCTGCTTAGCATCTGGTGTGACAACAACTTCGCCTGTCACAACTACAGCAGCGCCAACATTGAGCTTGGCAATCTTCTCGAAATTATCTAATTTATCTGCAAATACAACCTGCGTAGGCTCGAAAAAAGTACCATCATTAAGTACCATAAAACCAAATGTCTTAGAGTCTCTAATACTTCTTACCCAGCCACCAACGGTAACTTCTTTTCCTTCATAATCTTTAAATTCATGATGTAAATTTCTTAATTCCAACAAATCCAAAATAATGTCCTCCATATACGCAAAAATCCAATATCTAGTTTATTACAAACCCGTTATAAATTCAAGTTATTATTGATTTTGACACCTATCTAATCTAAAATATTATTGGTTTGGAAATATTATTAGATTAAGGAGTATTATTTTGAATAAAAAAGAAGTTGCAGAATTAAAAAGAAGATTAAAAAAGGAAAGCTGTACCATTACCAGAATGACTGGATGCTATGTTAATTCATCTAAGGACAAGGTATGTACCTTCAATGAGAGCTTCCTCAACCTAGAAGACGAGGAATTCCATAAATACTTGGAGCTTGCTTCTAAGACTATGTCTGGAACAATCGGCAATAACCTTGTGGAATTAGAATTCCCAATTGAGGCAGAAGAAATCGGCGCACCACAGCATGCTCTAATGGCTCTTAAGGCAAGTAAGCTTGAAGACGAGAACTTATATAACGCCTTCTTCGACCACATCATTGAGACCTATGATTTCGTCGGTAATTACCTTATATTGCTATATTACGATAATTATGATGTTATGGTTAAGACAAGCGACAACAGGGCCCTAGACGAGTCTGAAGAGACATACGAATACATTATATGCAGTATATGTCCTGTAATTCTGTCTAAGCCAGGGCTTGGCTATCGTGAAGATGAGCATAGAATCGGTGCCAGGATTCGCGACTGGGTTGTTGGCCCTACTGATAGTGGCTTCATCTTCCCTTGCTTTACTGACAGAAGCTCTGACATCCACAGCATCATGATGTACACCAAGAAGGCAGACAATCCTCATAAGGAATTATGGGAAATGGGCTTAGGTTGCGCCAGCAAGCTTACTTCACAGGAGAAGAAGAACGCCTTTACTAACATTTTAACAGGAGCTCTTGGACCAGATAAGGAAGATACTCCTGATATAATCGTTGATATACAGTCTAATTTAAATGACTATATTGAAGAGAAGCAGGAAACAGTTAGTGATGAGGACGAAATAATTCTTGATAAGGATGCAATCAACACAATCCTTGAGGACGCTCCTGTATCAGAGGAAAAGGCAGAAAAAATTGCCAAGAAATTCGATGAATTCTTCCAGGATGCTCCACCTCAGGCAGAAGAAATCCTAGATTCTAAGATTCTTAAGAATAACGAGCTTCGTCTTGAGAAGAAGTCGCTACAGGAAAAGGTTACTGACTTAACTAACCAGCTTAAGGAATCAGGTCTTGTGGATAAGGATGGCAAGGATAATGACATCGTACTTAAGGTTAAACCTGATAAGGTTGAAGAAATTACCACTACCTTCCTAGATGGCAAGAGATGCATTATCATTCCTATTGATGATGGCGAGAAGGCATCCATTAATGGAATAACACAAACTGTATAATTATAAGGTGAAGCTCTGCATGCCCATAGAAAAAATCGCATTGCAGAACTTCACCTTTATTAATATACAATACTTTCTAAAAGGACCAATTAATAAGGAAAATGTCAACTTAGCGATTTTCTTCATGAGCGGGTTGACATTTTCTTATTAATTGGTCCTCTATAAAGTTCTTAATTATTATAAGTTTTGCTTCTACTTATTACCATTAACCATAGTCTTCATACTGTTAGATACGTCGAATACTTCGTTAAGAAGGTCTGTCATATCTCTCATGTATTCCATACTCTGGTCACTGACTGTTATACTACTCTCTGATGAAGCAGCAATCTCTTCTGATGTAGCAGACAGATTAGAGATAGCATCCATAATCTTAGTATTAGCTGAAACAATCTCATTAACCTTGTTAGAGATAGTCTGAATTGAGTTAGACAAGTCGTTCATCTCTTCCTTAATTGCTTCGAACTTATCACCAGTAACTTCTATCATCTCGTTCTGTCTATCAGAGCTCTCAGCAGAACGCTCCATATTGCGACTAGCCTTATCAACGTCAATTGTGAACTTATTGATGATATCACTAATCTTCTCTGTTGAATCCTTAGTCTCTTCTGACAGATTTCTAATCTCATCAGCAACTACTGCGAAGCCCTTACCAGCTTCACCAGCTCTGGCCGCCTCAATTGAAGCATTAAGAGCAAGTAGGTTAGTCTGATCTGAGATACTAAGAATTGTACCAACAATATTCTCAACTTCCTTAATACGTTCATTAAGTTCTTCTGTTGTCTCTCTTGTAGATCTGTTAACTTCAGCAGTCTCAGAAGCCTGTACCTTAAGCTGCTCTAATAGCTTAGCGCCTTCCTCCACTGTCTCTTGTGTATGCTTAGAAGCTGACATCATATTGCCTGCCTCTGTCTCAGCTGCCTCAAGGTTCTCCTGAATCTCAGCTGTCATAACTGTCTGATTCTCAATAGATTCTGCTGTTGTCTTAGTACTTGAAGCAATTCCATTAACAGCATCATTACTCTCTGTAATAGCCACATTAAGCTTCTCAACAAGTCCTTGTGCACCATCAATCTTATCAGCAATATCCTCAGATACTCCCATAACTTCTCTTGCTGTACCTTCCTGCTCCTTAGCAGAATCAGCTATTGCCTGCATACTCTCCATATTCTGTCTGTTAAGTGTCTTAATAACAAGAATAGCAACAAAGCATGTTACAATACAGAATATAAATTGTACGATTACCATTATCATATTAGACTTATCTGATAATAAGAAGTATTCTACAAGATAAGCTATATTAATCAGAATGGCAGCTGCCGAACCAATAAAAGCCTTCTTCGTCTCCTGGAAGATAAGAACAAGAATAACTATAGGGAACATAAATGCATATAAATATCCATCATCAACCGATGTAAGGAATACAGCAGCATATGCTAATCCCTGAGAATAAGTAAAGAACATCTCGGAGCCCTTCTTATTCATCATTGAAAGTCTTACTATAATGATGAATATTAATGGAAGAACAACAAGCGCTGCTCTAATGATATTCAACAATCCAAATCCGAAAAATACTAACTTATATACTGAGAATAGTAACATCACAAGCAATATTACCATCGATACAGTAAAGCTAACTCTTTTCTTTTCCTTAAGGTGTTTTGTCTTAAGATCCATTGTAATGATCCTCCCTACATTAATTATTCTCTTCTGCCTTCTTGGCTCTAGCTCTTCTGGCAGCTTTCATGTTCTGTTTCATCTTGTACATTCTCTGGTCAGCAACAGAATATACCTGCTCAGGTCCTCTGCTCTTATCTTCTATATTAGAAGATATACCAAAGGAAGCCTCTATTCTCATACCAGTCTCTTTTGATTTCTCAGCCTCTAGCTCAATCATCTTAGCAAGCGCTGGTTTGATTTTATCTTCATGTCTGGCATCTATGATAACTAAGAATTCGTCTCCACCCATTCTTACAACAGTTGCAATATCAGAGAAGCATTCCTTTAGAATATCTGCAAATGTTGTAATAAGAAGGTCTCCCTTGGCATGGCCAAACTTATCATTCATCTTCTTAAGTCCGTTAAGGTCCAAGTTGATTAGGAAGTAATCCATCTTATTCTTGAGTAGCTTAGCGAATTTCTTCTCTGCTTTGGCACGATTATATAATCCCGTAAGAGGGTCTGTATATGCCATCTGGGCCAATGCCCTGTCTTCGGCAGAATCCTGTACCACATCGTATATGTAGAATATATAACTTCCAACTAACAGCACAACAAATACAAGCATTCCAAGTGGTAATATGGAATTAGTCAGCATCTCGTTTTCTGGCCACATATACTTAGAATAGTTAAACCTTAGTATATCCAATCCTGCAAATACACAAAGCACAACAATAGCCACAGTCAAAACTCTCTCACTTCTGTCCATATTAGAGAATTTAGAATGACCTGCAATGGCCAGAATAATAATTGTTGCAAATCCAAGGAAGTGGAATATAGCCAATGTTGTAGGGAAATGTGCAATTCCTGTAAAATGCAATACAGTACTTAATACATCAAAGAAAACTAATACTGCAAGAACACCATATAGTAGCTTCTTCTTCCATGGGGTTTCATCTCTCATTACCATTATAATCAGAATAACAAGAGGCACAGGCGCCACATATAATGACAAATATTCAATTGCTGTACACATCTCCAAATCAATAGAGAATATCTGAATTATCTTAGTATTGCAAGACGACCATACACCTGCAACAGTAGTTAGAAGACCAATAACAATAAGACTCTTAACATTGCTCTCAAATAAATATGTTATAGCTCCAACAATTGTCATTATCACGCCTAACACGAACAAGGATATACAAACAAATATGTTCACAAGATTCTTATCCGCAAAGGCTGTCGTTGTATACTTAACAGGTGTGACAGTAGGCACAGTAATATTAGTAAATGCCCCTGACTCAGCAGGCTTAAGAATAAAGGTAATCTCTTTGCCCTCTGAACCCTGTGGCAACTGAATAAAGTGATATCCAGATCCCACAAAGCCCTTCTCATAGGCTTCTTCTCCATAAGAATAAATGGAATTACCATCTATCCTTGCCTCTAATGTTGTCAAAATCGCCTGAAATGTAACGCTTTCCGAATCACTATCTAGCTGTTCAGGGAGATTAGTCTTAAGAATAACTGTATCACCCTTCTTCAAGCTCTCTGGTATACGAAATGTTGACAAAGTAACATTCTCGTATATGGAATCATTAATAATTACATCCCAACCAGAATCCAGCTTCTGAACATTAACCTTGCTAGACATCTTGTTAGACATTACAAAAGCTATTATTATGGCAATAAAAAACGCAATAATCCCTATAGATATTATTGACTTACGAACATATTGCGTTTTAGAAGATTTATCTCTCTTTGATAACTGCATTTCATAACCTTCCCAGTACAGATTGTACGTATATTACAAGCATATAAAACGCACAATCAAGCCATCTATAGTACATAAAAACCTATAGAATATTATACTATAATAGATACACTGTTTTCAACTAAAAATTGTGGTTTTACAACTAAAAATAATCGCAAAACCACAATAACTAGACTTATTTCTTATCTTTCTTGAAAATTATCCTGTTTTGTATCTGATAGCTTACGAAGAACAGGATTAAATCAACAAATAATTTCGTTAATGTCTTGCCTCCACCGAACAATCGAACGAACAATGTTACAAGTTCAGCCGAGCTTAACATGATTACTGTAACTAAGGCATAATACAACAACACATTTCTTACTGCAATCTTGCCATCTGCCTTAAATACCAGCTTCCTGTTAACCATAAAGCTTATTGTACTAGATACGGCCCTTGCAAGCACCGTTGATAAAAATACGCATATTCCCAGTTCCATATTGTTAAATACGTAACTAGATAATATGAAAAACAGCGCAAAATCAATAGCTGTCGCTGATATAGATGTCACCGCGTATTTGATAAAATACAAAAACAAGGACAGGGCTATCTTAATGGAATCAGAAAAAGGATGATAATTGTCGCTAACCTCAATAGTCTCATCCCCTGCGTCAATTGGATTAATCGCGCCGACTTCCACCTCGCATATAGGTATATCCTCTCTTACAGCCTCAACTATCATGCGAGGCTCATATTCATAACGATTGCCCTTTATCTCAATAAACCTAGGAAGCAGCTCCTTCGAAATGCCGCGAAGCCCCGTTTGTATGTCCTTTATCTTCTTACTATAAAGAATTCTGAATGTCCACTCTACAAGCTTGTATCCTCTACGCATCTTCTTAGATATGTTACTTCCTGCAATATCTCTTGTGCCAAGCACAAACTTCTCGCCTTCAAGAAGCTTAGCTGCAACATCTCTTACAGAAGCCGCGCTTTGCCTTCCATCATAATCTGCAGTAACAACTCCTATGCAGTCTGGAAAATGCTCATTTACATAGGATAATCCATCCTTCAGCGCCACGCCCTTGCCTTTGTAATTGCGTAAAAGGACAACTTCACCCTGTTCGTTCAGCTCTCTAAATACGCCATCCTTGTGAAGTTCATCACTTCCATCACCTACTACAATAATGGTGTCAAATCCAAACTCTCTAAGGGAACGAATAAAGGTATGTATTCTATTATCAGGATTAAGTGCCGGTATTACCAGCGGCACATTTGAATAATCTGCACTCATAACTCATGCCCCATCGCACAAAGAGGGAACCTATTCTACGCCTCTTCTATGAAATATATTCTTGAACCAAAATCTGGAAAATGTCTTGTCTCGCCTTCTCCATTATACCCAACTCCAGTATAAGCCTGCTTAAGCTTGACACCACAATTCATTAAGGCATCACCATATACTTCACAATCCTCCTTCTCGCCGTTCATAGGATTCACCTTGTTGAACAGGTTCATCAAGGTAGAATTATTAGGATTAATGTGTGGTTTTCCAAATATCGGAAGACTTGGCATTCCAGTATTAATCAAATCGCCATACTCCTTAAGATGATACTTAAGCTCTCTTCCGAAGAAATGATATTTCTTATCTGGGTCTAATCCTGAGGCCTTGAACTTCTGATATCCTCTGCCTGCCTTCATCAGAATCTGGGCAACCATTCCTATTGCAGTAGACTTATCCTTAGACACAACTGTCCACTGATAGACATTATCAGCCTTCACTCTGTAGAAATCACCAAACTGCATTGTATCCCTGTATTTCTTATATATCTCAATCTGTTCTTTGATAGCTTCCTTCTCATCCTTGGTAGCATCGCAAAGGTTACATTCATAGCCTAATACTCCGAAGCTAGCCACGTTGAATCGTGTATCAATTGGCGTGGTTCTAAGTGTCTGATGGTTCGGACAGCCTGATACATGGGCCGATACCGTAGACATTGGATAACCATAGCTGTATCCATTCTGAATACGAAGTCTCTCAACTGCATCAGTGCAGTCGCTTGCCCATATCTGTGGGAAATATGATAAGATTCCAAGGTCAAATCTATTGCCACCAGCAGCGCAGCCCTCGAATAGAATCTCAGGGAACTTCTCTGTCAGTGTCTTCATCATCTTGTATACACCAGTGATATATCTATGACCTACCTCTCCTTGTCTTTCCTTAGGAAGATACTGAGAATAATAATCAGTAAAGGTCCTGTTCATATCCCATTTTACATAAGCAATATTGCCAAGACTAAACACCTTGGTCATGGCATTAGTCATATATTCAACAACCTCTGGGTTAGCGAAATCAAGTATTCTCTGGTTACGACCTTCTGTGTGATTCTTATCAGGAATGCAAATTGCCCAATCTGGATGATTTCTATAAAGGTCAGAATCAACATTTACCATCTCTGGCTCAACCCAGATTCCGAAATCCATTCCCAAATCATTAATACGTTCAGCCAGACCAGCCACACCATGAGGAAGCTTAGTAGTATTCTCAGTCCAGTCTCCAAGAGCCTTGGTATCGTCATTCCTCTCGCCAAACCAGCCGTCATCCATTACGAATAGTTCTACACCCAGCTTAGCACCCTCTGCAGCAAGATTAAGAAGCTTGCTCTCATTAATATCGAAGTAAGCAGCCTCCCAGCTGTTAAGAAGAATTGGACGCACCTTGTCACGCCATTTGCCCCTGACAATGTGTTTTCTAACAAATGCGTGCATATTCTTGCTCATTCCATTATGACCTTCTCCTGAAAATGTCATAACAGCCTCTGGTGCCTCAAATACGCCTTTTGGCTCAATGAAGAACTCGAATCCCTGAGGATTGATACCACTTACAAACCTTGTCTTGTTAAAGCTGTTAACCTCGAAAGACTCATAGTGATTACCTGAATAAATAAGATTAAAGCCATAGCAGTCTCCCATATATTCAGTAGTCTCAGGATAGGACATCATCACAAACGGATTGCTTCTTGAAGAAGAACCACCAGTAAATGAACTATTCACGAACTTGCCTGATGTAAGAGTTACATCATGCTTATTCATCTCCTGTGTCCAGCCACCATGAAATGAAGTTATTACGAAGCCAGCCTCATCAATATCCATCTGCGCTGACATCAATCTTCTAAGCTTAACATCATCGTCACTGGTATTAATGAATTTGGTGCTTCTTGTAATAACATCCTCTTCTTCATATACATAATAATGAAGTTCTAATGTCGTTCCACTATTTCTATCTTTTAAGGAAATCATAAGATGATCCTGGCTATCCTCATCATCATAAGAGCCTGGCAAAGTCTTATATTCCTTCTTTCCTTTATCAACCATGCAATAATCAAATACAAAATCAGTTGTAGAAGAGCCATTAGAGTATACAACATCAATAAATGGTTCTCTAATATCACCTTTGCCAATTCCAGATACTTCAAGACATGTATCTTCTAATGTAATAGGATGCTCACTGTCATAATTGTTGCAATTACCTGGCGTAAAGCAATTCTTCTCTAGCATAAATTCAGGATCTTCCCCTGTAATCTTCTTACCATAGTACAAATGCTCAACATGACCTGTGTCAAGAACCGCCATACAATATGAAGTGTTCTTAGTATCTAACTTAAAATATTTTGTCTTCTCTTCGTATTTGATCATTACTAATACCCCCTTATACATTAATGCATAATCATATACTTTATATTATCCCACATTAAAAATAAGTGTCAATCTATTTTGGTATTATTGTATTATATATGAAGAGATGCTGTATTAAAGTGCATTTCTTATATAGAACACAAAAAAGGCAGGTGCCAAAGCACCTGCCTTAATTTCTAAAGAACATATTCAAATAAATATTAAACTAGAATTAATCCTCTCTTCTTGCCATAGCAAGCTCGAAATCTTTTGTACCAGTCCAAATTTCGTTTGTATATGGATTCTTCTTCTGCTCAATAGCTCTCTTAATGATAGCTGTGAATACAACAACGTTAATAACGATAGCAGCCATAGCGATAACACCCTGAGCTGTTGGGTTAGCTGTGATACCAAGATCACTGATTGCCTTAGCAGCATCTCCGCCATTGTTGTATACATTAATAGCTGAATCATAAAGATCAAGAGCTGAGTAACCAGCCTCTGTTGCGCCACCATAAACTGTTGGCATTACAGAGAATGTCTTGCTTAACTGGAATAGAGGCAAAACTTGTGTGAACATACACCAGATTGCAAGTGTGTTAGCACGGTTCTGGATCCAACCACCCTTGTTCCAAAATGCTGCTGCAAATGTAGGAGCAAGAAGTAAAGCAACACCACAGTACCATGAGTGAGTAGGAAGGTTCAAGTATGTATACTCGAAGTTCCATACATCATAAGCAAGGATGAATGCAAATGTCATGTCTGGCCATAACATATCTTTCTGACCCTTTGATGTGTAAATTCCCCACCAACCTGTCATACAAAGAATGTTGATAATACCAGCTAATGCGTTGATGAGATTCCACCATCCACCATAAAGGAATACACCTTCGTTGGATGCCCACCAACCACCTTGAATACCGCCTGCCATTGTACCTTTGATGAATGACTCAAGGTCAGATACAACTGCGATTAAGATGTTAGCTGCTACAATGAAGAAAGGCCATGCCTTAAACCAATGCTTCTTACCAATACCCCAGCCATACTTGATCATCATGAAACCTACGCATCCGATGTCTGCAGCATATAGCTTGAAGTAATGGAACCAACCATCCATATACATAGCCTCTTGGTTTTCTGCTCCACCAAATAGACCAACATGGATAAGAATAAAGTAAATTGTTAAAATAATTGGAACAATTACAAATAGTAAAATTCCACCCCACTTAGTTCTACGACCAAGCTCGTTAAGTAGAATCAATCCGACAAATACCATACACCAACCAAGAATCTGTGTTAATGAGGTATCGCCATAGATTTGAAATATCATACCATCCATTTTCTTAATTTCCTCCTTAATAGTAATATGTTCTTCATATATGAATTATACTCTCTTGTCTAAAAATTATCAATATAAAAATTAATAATTTATTTATATTTAGGACACAATTTGGACACATTTCGAACACACTTTTGTCACTTTAATACACACCTGTTTCTTATCACTCTATTTTTTTGATGATTTTTTGTTTACATTGCACATTTTTTATAGCATAGAATATGCAAGATACATAACAGCCTATGTTATCTTGTTAAAAACTACTATACTTTACCCTCTGAAATTGTGCTATATGCACAACGCAATTTCAGGCTTAACTGTCACTTTGCTAGTTTTTAGTGCTATTTTCACAAATTAGACACAAAGTTTTTGTTGACATTATACAATGGCAGTGATATTATAGCACCAGAAACAAGAAAGGAGGACAAAGAAATGGTTGGACATTCAGCACAAGATGCTTTCTCATTATCATATTATGAGTATGAAAAGTATTCTAACAAAATGACAAGCGAAGGCAAAAAGCCTGTATCATTCCTTAAGTTTGCTATTGGTCAGTACTAAGATGAACCAATTAGCACTTTCGGAAATCAATTAAGTATATAATAAGGAGGAAAGATTATGAATTACACAGAATATAGTACAATATCATCATTATATGCAGATTACAATAACTATGCTAAGGAGCAGGAAAGTCAAGGTAAGAAGCCTGTATCAGCTTTAAAGTATGCATTAGGTAATCTATAAAAATAAGACCTATTTGAAGCCCCCGTAATTTGGGGGTGCCGCAGTAAGGTCTTATTTTTTTGCTCTTTTTTATTTATATTTACATTTTTCTAAGTATTACTTCTTTTCATTTCTATCAACTACGAAGTGAATTCCACCTTTTTTCTCAATTTTAGTAGATTTCTTACTTCCCAGCGAAGGATCACTCTTAGTAATTGAAGGCTTTGAGGCCTTAGAAGCTGCACAAGAAGCACAATATTTACCTGCAGCAATCTTACAGCCACAGCCCTGACAGATCATATCGAACTTTCTAACACTACTTGGTGTATCAAGATACTCTCTAACAAGCCTTCCTTCAACTCCAGTAGCTTTCTTAACAACATGATATGGGGCAGGTCCATTTTCTTCTACGAATTTTCTAACCTTACCATAATCATCATATTCAATTCGACCGCATTTCTTGCAGACATACTCTCCAGCTCCGTTATAATCGAAGCCGCCCCCGCAGTTCTCACAAATTCTGGGTGTATTGTCAAACAATTTAGCAAGTTCATTATAATTATCTTTCATACAACAACCTCTTAACATTTATTTTGCTAAAAGAAACAATCCAAAGACTTTTAGTAATTACAAGCTGCCTACAAATCTCTCGAAAGCTTTAAGCCCTTCATCATCACATTTATAAACACCAGCATCCTCAAGCACTCGGCAGAATACCTTTCCTACCTCCTGCTCAATGATTCCAGCAATATTATCAGCATTTACATCAGAATAATTAGGAAGGAACTCATCTACCCAGTCCGCATGCTTACTTAGAGCATCGTTACTGCGAATATCCTTGCCACTTATAATATAATCGGCAAGCTCTTCCATCTCTCCCTTCAGTCTTGAAGGTAATACTGCAAGGCCCATAACCTCAATAAGTCCAATATTCTCCTTCTTAATATGATGAAGTTCCTCATGAGGATGGTATAATCCCATAGGGCACTCATCCGTCGTAATATTGTTACGAAGAGCAAGGTCCATCTCGAAGAGCTCTCCTCTTCTTCTGGCAATTGGAGTTATTGTATTATGCTTCTCGCCATCTGTCTCAGCGAATACATAAGCATCCTCGTCAGTATATCCTCTCCATGCCTTAAGAATATGGTCTGCCAATTCAATAATTCTCTTCTCGTCCTTGCACTGAAGACGGATAACAGACAATGGCCATTTTACAATGCCTACTGCAACATCCTCGAAGCCAGGAACAGTGAAGTTCTTAATAATCTCTGCCTTCTCCATGGCAAATGTGTAATGACCGCCCTGGAAATGGTCATGGCTTAGAATGGAACCACCAACTATAGGAAGGTCAGCGTTAGAGCCTAAGAAATAATGAGGGAACAGCTTAACAAAATCAAATAGCTTGATAAATGTTGCCTTCTCAATCTTCATAGGTGTATGCTCACCATTAAATACTATACAATGTTCATTATAATATACGTATGGAGAATACTGAAATCCCCATGCAGAATCGTTAATTGTAATAGGAATAATTCTATGATTCTCTCTTGCAGGATGGTCTAATCTTCCTGCGTAGCCCTCATTCTCTACGCAGAGTAAGCACTTAGGATACTTTACATCAGTAGCATTCTTGGCTGCTGCAATAGCCTTAGGGTCCTTCTCTGGTTTAGAAAGATTAATAGTTATATCAAGTGTTCCATACTTAGTGTCAACAGTCCACTTCTTATCCTTAACTATTCTGTAACGACGAATGTAATCGCTATCCTGACTTAATTTGAAGAAATATTCTGTAGCAGCCTCTGGAGACTTAGCATATTCCTCCTTGAATCTTGCCTGAACCTGAGCAGGTCTAGGCATAAGGCAATTCATAATTCTTGTATCGAATAAATCTCTATATCCAATACTGTCTTCTATCAACCCCTTCTTAACTGCTTCGTCAAGAAGGTCTGCTAATACATCCTCTAATACAATATTAGATGTATCAACCTCCGGATCAGTATATGTGTCTTCATTAAACACATCTAACAACAGATTCGTTGTATAAATCCTCTCACACTCTGGTGTAAGTCCAGTATCTATCCCATACTGAACTAATTTCTTAATACTTTCTTGTAACATATCCATCCCCCTATATTATTATTGTTGCTGAGCGCGATTATTTGCACTAGCTATAAGTCTTAGTAAAAAAGGTCTTAAGCGCGATTTTCTGTATGAGCGCGTAGACCTTTTTTCTAAGACTTACACACTATAACAAAAAACGCGGATTTACATTTGATGCTTAACAACCTCATACTCATTATTAGACTGATAATATGGACAGTCCTTATTGTTACCAGTAAGAAATTTGTACATATCATCCTCGTCTAAGTTCATATCACACACATAGCACTCTTCTTCATCATCGTACATATAATTATTGCACTCTTCACATATATCTGCACTCATACAAGATACTTCCTCTCGAATTCGTCCTGTGTCAAAGGTCTGTCATATAAGAATCCCTGAATCATCTGAATATTCATATCATCTAAAGCTTCCCTTTGTCTCTCTTCTTCGACACCTTCCACACACACATTAACATCAATGGCGTCAGCTAGCTTAGATACTGTCTTAACAAATGCATCAGAGAATGCATCTGTACCTACGCCATTAACAAAGCATCTGTCAATCTTAATAACATCAAGCGGCATTGACTTAATATGATTCAGTGATGAGTAGCCTGTTCCAAAATCATCAAGAGCAACTCGAACTCCCAGCTCTTTGATACCATTAAGAATCTTCTTCATGGCTTCCATATCGTTAATAGCCAGACCTTCCGTTACCTCAAGAGTCAGATTCTCAGGTGTGATACCTGATACAATCAACGCATTTTCCACAGTATCAACAATGTCCTTCTGAAGAAGCTGAACTACTGACAGATTGACATTGACCTTATATTCAGGATGACCGAAGTCATTCCAGTACTTACAGCGCTTGCAGGCCTCGATTAGAACATGCTCACCAATTGGAACAATTAAACCAAGGTATTCAGATAGCGGAATGAAGTCAGCAGGATTCATAAATCCAAACTCTTTAGAGCGCCATCTAACAAGGGCCTCTGCACCACAGCATACTGCATCATCACCCGTAATATTAACTACAGGCTGATAATACACCTCGAACTCCTTACAGCCATCAGCCACAGCGTCCCTTAATTGTTTCTCTAAGTCAAGTCGCTTAACGCTGTTAGATGCTTCCTCTTCGCTATATGCTTCAATTCGATTCTTACCACGAGCTTTAGCGCAACTTAATGCTATGTCAGCCCTTTGAATAATGGACTGAACATCTGAACCATGTGTTGGGAATACAACGTATCCCATTGACATGGTACAATAATACTTCTTATCAGATATCTTCCAGCTTCTAGCAAAGAGTCTTCCAATATTATTGCATACTTCATCAAGCTCCTTATATCCGCCTGATGGAATTAAAACTATGAATTCATCTCCTGCTACACGATAAGTCTTATTGACCTTACCTGTAACATCATCAAGTCTGTGTGCAATCTCAATTAAAAGCTGATCTCCCACCTGATGACCAAGACCATCATTGATATTCTTGAAATCATCAAGGTCAAGATATAGAAGGGCTCCCATATCTCCAGTTACGTTGGCTTTACGAATCTCAACGAGAAGGTCCTCTTCACATTGCTTACGATTATATAATCCTGTAAGATAGTCAGTTCTAGCCTGCTTTTCTATCTCACGCTGATATCTCTTAACATCTGTTACATCATATACAGTTGCAAGTCTTGCTTCCCTGCCGTCTACCCAATGGGTTGTGGCAAATGTGATATCAAACCATTTATCACTATTCTTAGCATAATATGTATGAAGATTGTTAGATGCAAAATCTTCATCTTCAATAACCATTTCCAATGATTTTCTGTCACTTTCATCATCTAATAAGCTCTTGTATGTCTCATTAGCATATAGGTTAGTCTTCTTCTTAACATCATCAACACATATTCCACAGCCTGCATTCTCTAAGATAGCTTCTAAGGCTGTATATGAGCTTGCCAAGGAATTCTTGGTAATTCTCTTAATTAGAATAGTCTGAAGAACACGCCTTACATCCTGGAAGAATTTGAGCTCTTCTACTGTCCATTTCCTATATTCTTCACTAATGAAGATACAATATAATTCATCAGTATCATTAACATCTAATGGCAGAAAAACACCTGCATCAATTCCAAGCTCATCAAAGAACTCCCGGAAATTATCAGGCATAATGCTATCAGAGGATGGTGTATATGACCTGCCATTAAAGAAAGGCATATCCTCTATTGCATAAGCTTCGAACCTATCACCTAACTTAGTCTTGTCATCGTTAGTCCACTCAGCAATACATGTAACAGTCTTCTCATCTGTGTTCTTCTTAATAAGAAGACAATCATCCACATTAAGATATCTGCCTGCTTCTGCAAAAATGTCCTCAGAGATTTGGGCAAAATCATTGTCAGACTCTAACAGCTTCAATATATTAGTAATTATCTCATTCTTAGATAATTGATGTTCTAATTTGTGCCCTATGGCCTCAACATGACTCAAATCTTCTTCCAACTTCGCCTCGTAGAACTTGTCACTGAAGAAGCGGTCACTAAGATTAGCGTTAAATAGCGCAATGGCATCGAACTTATCTAGCGGAACCTTCTTGATACATTTTGGCAAATCATAATCCTCGCCATCATCAACAAAGGCAATCATTATATATACACCAAGGAGCTGTCTGTCATTACTACATATAGCACAGCCAGTCATTTTGACATAGTCCATTCCTGTATCAAAATGAATAACCTTCTCAAGCACATTATCATTGAATTGCAGACACAGTTCACGAACCATATCAACAGTAATAATCTTCGCTATCTCTTCCTTCTCTTCAACAGAACCGAGATATGAAGCGAAGACTCCAACGTTCTTCTTAATAGAGATGCAATATGTGTTACAAGCCTTACACATATCTGTCTGTAATCCATTAATCTGCTGCAAAAGGTCTAAGCTTATCCCAGCTTCTGCTCGGGGTACAATTGTCACATAATTATCGCCGTCAAATATCATTTTGTCTAACTGCCCTCAACATTCATCTTATTTCTTAGCATTTGCCAAAAAAGGAGAAGCAAAAGCCTCTCCTTATAATTTCACTATTATCTGGCTAAAGCTTTGATAATCTCGCCCACATACATTGTGTGGTAATCACCTTCCTTGTACCATTCCTTCTCGATACCTGGGTCAATGAACTGATCAGGTGTCAGCTCTGTTCGAGAAATCTTCTTACAAATCAGGCTAAATGTTCCTTCATCAATAAATGGCACGCCACTATCATAATTGACATGGAACCTCGCTCCAGCAATCTTGTCTTCGTCACGTCCTGATACACTTCCAAGATACTTAAGAGCACTTCTATTATTCTTATGATAATTAGTTATAGAAAAATACTCACAGGAATCTAAGAATTCATGTGTCAGTCTTGACTCTCTTACATAAATAACTGCTACGTATTTACCCCAGAGGCTTCCTAGTGTTCCCCAGTTAGCAGTCATTGTATTAACTTTGCCATCCTTCTCAGCTGTAATGGTATACCATTGTTCCCCAATAAGTGTAAATGGATTAGCCTCATACAACTCAATTGGATACGGTTGAAATGTATGCATAGTTTCCCCTTCCTTCCCCTATTTATTAAATATAGTTAAATCTATTATACCTAAAGTGTTCATACATTGGCAAGAAGAAAAATGTCTTATTGCTCTTTTATAGCAAGGCACAATTCTTCTAACTGAGTATCGTCAACACTACTTGGTGCATTAGTCATTAAGCAGGATGCATCCTTAACCTTAGGGAATGCAATTACATCACGAATAGAATCTGCTTTAGTCATAAGCATAATCATTCTGTCTAATCCATATGCCAAGCCTGCATGTGGTGGAACACCGAAGCTAAATGCATCAAGAAGGAAGCCGAATCTGTCGTGAGCCTCTTCATTAGTAAATCCAAGTGCTTCGAACATTTTCTCCTGAACATCTTCTCTATGAATTCTTATACTTCCGCCTCCAAGCTCGCATCCATTAAGGACAATATCATAAGCCTGGGCTCTAACTTTACCTGGGTCAGATACAATATAATCAATATCTTCTTCATAAGGCATGGTAAATGGATGGTGCATAGCCACGTATCTCCCCTGCTCCTCGGAATACTCGAATAATGGGAAATCTGTAATCCAAAGGAATGCAAATTCATCCTCAGGAATTAATCCTAATTCTTTACCAAGCTCGCATCTAAGAGAACCAAGCACTTCCCATACTATTTTGTTAGAATCTGCAGCGAATAATAGTAAATCTCCTGGCTTTCCATCCATAGCATTTACAAGATTATCAAGCTCTTTCTCTTTCATGAACTTAGCAAAGCTTGATTTGTATGTGCCATCCTCATTAACGCATAGGTATGCTAATCCCTTAGCACCACAGCCCTTTGCATATTCTACCAATTTATCAATCTTCTTTCTCGACATGCTGCCCTGTCCTGATACATTAATACCGCGAACAGAACCACAATTTTCAATAGCTCCTGTAAATACGCCAAAGCCACATCCCTTAACAACATCTGTTACATCTGTAAGTTCCATGCCGAATCTGATATCAGGCTTGTCAGAACCGAATCTGTCCATGGCCTCCTGCCATGGCATTCTCTTAAGTGGAAGCTTAACATCAACATTTAATGCCTCCTTAAACACCTTGGCGATTAATCTCTCATTAACATCAAGGACATCCTCCATATCTACAAATGATAATTCCATATCAATCTGTGTAAATTCAGGCTGTCTGTCTGCTCTTAAGTCCTCATCTCTAAAGCATTTTGCAATCTGAAAATATCTGTCAAAGCCACTGCACATAAGAAGCTGCTTAAATAGCTGTGGTGACTGTGGGAGGGCATAGAACTCTCCTGGGTGAATTCTACTTGGCACAAGATAATCTCTTGCACCTTCAGGTGTTGACTTCTGTAAGATTGGTGTCTCAATCTCTATAAAGCCCTCGTCACACAGGAAGCTTCTTACAATATTGCACACCTTACTTCTTAATATAAGGTTACTCTGTAAATCAGGTCTTCTTAAATCAAGATATCTGTGCTTTAAGCGAAGCTCATCCTTAGTATTGATTCCTTCCTCAATTGGAAATGGAGGTGTCTCAGCTTCAGATAAAATTCGAAGGGACTTGGCAATTATCTCAATATCACCAGTCTTAAGATTCTCATTAATTGCAGCCTCACGCTTCTTAACAACGCCTTCCACTGCAATTACGAATTCACTTCTAAGCTCACCTGCCTTATCAAAGCCCTCTGTTCCAATCTGAGGCTCGTCAAATACAACCTGAAGCAATCCACTTCTATCTCTTAAGTCAATAAATATTAAGCTACCTAAGTTACGGCGCTTTTGTACCCAGCCCATAACAGTAACATTTTCGTCAATTAACTTGTTACTAACCTCTGTACATCTATGTGTTCGATGTAAGCCTTTCATTGTCTCTGCCATTATTTTCCTCCATAATATATAAAATGTTAAATATTAGCCAAACTCTATTAATCAGCGAAGAACTCTTTGAATTCCTCGTAGCCCTCTTGAGTCAACTGCTCCTTTTGGAACTTCTTATTCTTATTCATCTTAACAACTAAGATATTCTCTCCCTTAGCTCTTAATTCATTAGCCTCTTTTATAACCTCTACATACTTCTCGTAAGGAAGCTTCTTATCAATAAGATATGCTATTTTCTTACTTTGTGTTGGAATCTTAAAGTCCTGTTCTAATAGGAGAAGTATGATTCTCTCAAAGCCTATTGAGAATCCACAGGCAGGAACGCTTCCACCTGTAAATCTTCCTATCATCTCATCATATCTTCCGCCGCCACCACAGCTTCCTCCAAATTCTGGAATAGCAATCTCAAAAATTGTGCCTGTATAATAGCTCATTCCTCTTACTAAGGTTGGATCAAATACAAGGTCGAATTTTGCGACCTTAGAGTTATCAACGGCCAGAGCAATTTCTTTCATGCTTTTAGCCACATCTTCGTCTAAAGTGTCGCTTAACTCCTCTCTAAGGCAGTCAATTGCTTGTGTCACATCACTTTTTCCCTCTAAAATTGTGAATAAGTTGATATATGAGTTAACAACTTTCTCATCAAAGCCCTTATCCACAAGTTCATCATGGACACCATCGATGCCAATCTTATCCATTTTATCAAGTATTATAAAGACTTCATCGAAACTATTCTCAGTGAATCCAGCTTTCAACGCCATGGACTTGAGAATCCTTCTTTCATTAATTCTTATCTCAAAATTCTCAAATCCAAGCTTGCCCAAAGTAGTAGTTGTAGCAAGTATCAACTCAATCTCTGCCATGTTGCTTGCATCACCAATGATATCAATATCGCATTGTGTGAACTGTCTGTAGCGACCACGCTGTGGTCTGTCAGCACGCCATACTGAGCCAATCTGAAGCGCCTTAAATGGCTTAGACAGGTCGTTTGCATGATTAGCGTAGAATCGGCATAGTGGAACAGTAAGATCATATCTTAGTCCATAATCCACAACCTCTTCTTCAGTTTCAGCTTCCTTAATCTTAAGCTTCTCTCCTCTCTTCATAACCTTGAAGATTAGCTTCTCATTTTCGCCACCAAGCTTACCACTAAGATTGCCAATATTCTCCATGGCAGGAGTATCAATTGGGGTAAAGCCATAGCTTCTATAAGTATCCTTAATGACGCTTGTGACATAGTCACGAATCTCCATTTCCTGTGGCATAATATCCTTCATACCATTAACAGGCTTTTTATTTAACTTGTCAGCCATCCTAATTCCTCCAGCTTCTCTTTCTTTCTATCAATCATTTCATCTATTCTGTCTATATATAGTCCAGGGTCCTTCACGTTCTCTGAGCGGGTAACGCTCTTTCCTCTGTTAGATACATATTTGCACGCTGCCCCTGCACCAAGTGCAATTATAGATTGTTTTTCTTCCATAATCAAGACATTATATAAGCCTTCCCTTTTTGGCCTTGCGAATCCGATATTCTCAAGATTGCCAGCCATATTCTTCTGCCTGTACAGATAATAGGGCTCCATGCCAAGCTTGTTCGCTGTAGCAGCCGCCAGTTCCATATGCTTAGCCGAATTGTACATAAGCATATCCTCATATTCTTCCTTGTAAATGTTAAGCCTAGCGCTTCTCTTAATAGCAAGGGAATGCACTGTAAGGCTATCAGGACTTAGCTTCTCAATCTCAGATAAGGTATTCTTTAAATCATCAATATCCTCACCTGGAAGCCCCACAATAATATCCATATTAATATTATCAAAGCCTTCTTCTCTCGCCATTTCGTAGCTTGATATAATATCCTTAGTTGTATGGGCCCTTCCAATTAGCTTAAGAGTCTTATCATTCATAGTCTGGGGATTAATGGATATTCTGCTTACCCCATGCTTTCTTATAACCTTAAGCTTGTCCCTTGTAATAGAATCAGGCCTTCCCGCTTCTACTGTATATTCAAGAAGCTCCTCTACTGGAAATGCTTCATCAATTATTGAAAGCAGCTTGTCTAGCTCTTCACATTTTAAAGAGGTAGGGGTACCGCCACCAATATATATGGTCTTAAGCTTCCTTAATGGCAGGCTGTTACTAATAAAGTCAATCTCCTTCTTAAGCGCCTTAAGGTACTCGTCTATGCGATTTAGCCACATCCCATAGGTATAGGATGAGAAGGAACAATACAGGCATGTGGTCGGGCAAAATGGAATTCCAATATAAAGGCTATAGGACTCATCATTAATGTCCCCAATTAGCTCATGCTCATGTCTTGCAATATCAATAGAAAGGCTTATTTTCTCATCACTTGCAAGATATGTCTTATTCATGTAATCATGAATATCCTCATTAGACATGCCCCTTTCCACCATGGACAAAGGAATCTTCGTTGGCCTGATGCCACTTAAGGTTCCCCAGGGAAGAGTCTTGTCTGTTATCTTATTAAAGCAATAATATATAAGTCGTTTCAGGCGATTCTTCGTCTCCTTCCTGTCGGAATGGTCTGTTTCAATATCGCCTTCATAAATAAGTATAAAATCATTATCCTCTGGTTTATAAAGCTCTAATTCTATTGCTTTCTCTATATAATTAATCACAAGAAAATACGATAAATTATTCCTCTCATCAGGCTTAATCTCATCTACAAATGTAATATCCTCCTTAGGATAAAAAGCCTTAACCAAAGAATAAATATCGTATTCAAAATTATCATCATTAAGCTTTACTAAAATCATTGCACAGATACACATTTCCTATATGTAAGGATTGTGCATTCTCTCCTCACCGATTGTAGTTCTGGCATCATGACCAGTTAATACAAGCACGCTATCATCAAGAGCCATTAGCTTCTCCCTGATACCATTAATAAGGCTCTCTGTTGAGCTCTTAGGAAAATCAGTTCTTCCAACAGAATTATAGAATAAGGTGTCCCCGGAGAATACGCATCCCTCATCAGGAAGATAGTAGCACACTCCACCAGGTGTATGACCAGGTGTATAAAGCACCTTAATCTTAAAGCCAGCCAGCTCTATTATCTGCTCATCATCTAGAAAATCTGTGGCATGATATACCGTAGGTGTTCTGTCGAAGACTTCAGTTCTATTAATATGAGGATCTTTTAATGTCTCCTCCTCCGCACGGGAAGCATATATAGGAATCTTGTATTCCTCTTCAATCCTTGCGGCTCCACCTACATGGTCAAAATGTCCATGTGTAAGAAGAATTGCAACAGGCTTAAGGTTCTGAAGGTCAATTCTGTCAATTAGAAGCTCCGCCTCATCACCTGGGTCAACGATAACCGTCTCCTTTGTATCCTTATTAACTATAAAATAACAATTGGTACTTATTGGACCAACCACATATTGTATTAGTTCCATCTTACTCATTATCAACCACCTGTTGTTCTTTCTATATCTATTACGCCTTCAATATTCTTAAGCTTTGAACACACATTTTCCAGACTAGCCTTATTATTAACCTCGAAGCCTACTGTAATTGTAGCAATCTCCTTCTTATTGGTGTTCGAATGAATGGTCACAATGTCAATGTTCGCTTCAGAGAATGTCTTAGAGACGTCAACTAACACGCCCACACGGCTCCTAACGTAAATGTTAACAGTAGCTAAGTACTTCGCATCCTTGTCACCTGCAAGATATTCCCTAGACCAGCCTGCTTCAATAAGCCTTGACCTGTCATTCTCAGGCATATTAATAACGTTAACACAATCAGTTCTGTGAATAGACAAGCCTCTTCCTCTGGTTACAAAGCCTACAATCTCGTCTCCCGGCACAGGATTACAGCACTTGGAGAATCTGGCCTGGAAGCCTGTCATACCACGAACAACAACGCCATTACCACTGCTAACGACTTTACCCCGTATATCATTATTAGACTTCTTCTCAGTATCTTCTATAACGCTTTCGTCAGTAACCTCTTCCTTGAAATCCTTAAGGTACTGATCGTACATACGGCTTACAACCTGTCCTTCATTAAGGCCGCCGTGACCTACAGCAGCTAAGCAGGACTCCCAATCGTGGAAGCCGTAGCGCATCATTACACTGTCCTGATATTCTGGTCTGTTAATATCATTAAAGTTAATATTCTTCTGCTTTGCAGCATCTATAAGAAGCTCTTTACCTCTTACAATATTCTCAACCTTGAATTCGTTCTTGAACCACTGATTAATCTTGTTACGAGCCTGAGTTGACTTAACTATATTAAGCCAGTCACGACTTGGTCCACGAGAATTAGCAGAGGTTAATATCTCAACTCTGTCACCGTTTTGTAATTCATACTCAATAGGCACTAATTTACCATTAACCTTGGCACCAATCATTCTGTTACCAACGGCAGAATGAACGCTGTATGCGAAGTCAATTGGTGTAGAACCACTTGGGAAATTCTTAACATCACCTTCAGGTGTAAAGCAAAATACTGTATCAGAGAACAAATCCAAATCGTTCTTAAGGAGATTAACGAATTCCTTATTGTCATCCATATCCTTTTGCCAGTCAAGGATATCTCTAAGCCAGGAAATCTTCTCTTCCTCGCCCTTTACAGTAGCACCTTCCCCTGATTCTTTATATTTCCAATGGGCAGCGATACCGTATTCACTTATTCTGTGCATCTCCCAGGTACGAATCTGTATCTCGAAAGGCACACCATTAGGACCAATAAGGGTTGTATGCAAGGACTGATACATATTAGGCTTAGGCATTGCAATATAGTCCTTGAACCTGCCTGGAATCGGAGTATAGCGCTCGTGAATAACACCAAGAGCGGCATAGCAATCAGGAAGATTATCTACAATAATTCTAATTGCAAATAGGTCATATATCTCGTCAAATTCCTTATTCTGACTAACCATCTTACGATAAATAGAGAATAAGTGCTTAGCTCTTCCATAAATCTCAGCCTTGATTCCTGCAGCATCAATATGACCTTGCACCTCTAATACAAGATTATCAACATAGGCATCTCTTTCAGCCTTACGCTGTGCCACAGTCTCAACAATGCTTCTGTAAGCCTCTGGATTATAATACTTTAAGGAAAGGTCATCTAGCTCAATCTTGACCTTGGCAATACCAAGTCGCTGAGCCAAAGGAGCGTAGATCTCCATAGTCTCCTTAGCCTTCTCCTTCTGCTTCTCAGGCTTCATAAACTGCAACGTTCTCATATTGTGAAGTCTGTCGGCAAGCTTAATAATAATTACACGAATATCCTTAGCCATTGCTAAGAACATCTTACGAAGATTCTCTGCCTGAATCTCAACCTTGTCCGAAGAATAGCTTAATTGTCCTAACTTGGTAACACCGTCAACAAGTAATGCTACCTCTTCCCCGAATAAATCCTCTATCTCATCAATAGTCATAAATGTATCTTCAACAACATCGTGAAGCATACCAGCAACTATTGTCTCCTTATCCATCTCAAGATCAGCAAGAATAAGTGCTACACTAAGAGGATGAATGATGTAATCCTCCCCTGACTTACGCTTCTGACCATTATGGGCTTCATCTGCAATCCTATAAGCCTTCTCAATAATATCTGTGTTGGCGCTAGGATGATATTTCCTTATACATTCAATTAAAGAATTGTATAATTCTTCCTTCTCAACAAAGTCTTTTGTGGAAATAAGATTGCTCTGCTCACGATTAATCTGCCCTGCTACTTTATTAACTTCTTCTTCTGTCATGGTACTAGTCATAAGCTCGCTCCTTTCCACAAAAATTTGCATAATATTATATCAGATTTTGCCCCATATATCAATTATTCTGACTTAATTCACACTATAATTGTATGCTTAATTCACACTATAATTATCGGCATCCATATTTACTTGTTTTAAGGTCAAGTTGCCCTTGTCATACTCAAGTAATGTAATTGAGGAATTATTAAGTCCTTCTATTCCCTTCATCTGTTCTGGAAACAGAGAATCTAAGAGCCACACAAAGGAAGAATGGCCTACAACAAGCACATTTGCGCCATCCGGAGAATTCTTACATATTTCCTTCAGAGCCTTGTAGAATTGATTGACCATCTTATTTTTATTTGGTGCGTATACAGGAGAATTGAACGACTTATCATTCACATTTCCAACAAGGAATTCTTCGTCATATTGCGGAAACATCTTAGCAACTTCCGCCTGAGGCTTTCCCTCAATGTCGCCCCAATTTATATCATTGAGAAGATTCATAGCTTCAAGCCTTGGTAGCCCATTAATGTTTTCTTCAAGTATTATATTGGCTGTATCTATAGTTCTGCTTAGTTCTGATGTATACACCTTATCAAAACTAATGCTTTTAAGAGCATTACCTGTCTTCTTAGTGGAATTAATGCCTTCCGTGGTAAGCTTTGCATCTGTACCACTTCCTGCATAGATATTATTGGCATTAGCATCCGTCTTACCGTGTCGTACAAAATATATGTTAATGTGCTTATCCTCATTGATACGCGAAATGTCAATAGCGTCATTCACCCTATAATCCCTAACATAAAGAAATGTAAAGCATATGGCACTTACAAATACTATGCACACAACAATAAACAATACTATGGTACTAGATTTATATCCTTTTTTCTTATTTGAATCCATTACAAACTCCCTTAAACACTTAATATATATTTGTCATCCTTTTGGTGTCGAAATCCTAGCTTCTTAATAAGCTTTATACTTGGTATATTCTCTTTATCAACTCTTACGATTATGGATTTTTTCCCTAAGGTGTTAAATGTGTAATCAATAATTGCTAAGCAAACCTCTGTAGCAATAACCTGATTCTGATATGGCACTGATACCTGATATGACAATTCCACCTGGCTGTAATCCTTGCAGCTTTCCTTAGTCTCAACTCCGGCTCTTCCAATTACCTTGCCATCAGCCTTATTAACTATAAGCCACAGACCATAGCCGAAGAATTTATATATTCTCTCAATATACTGCTTCTGATACTCTCTCTCTTCATCAGGTTCAAACAATGGCTCCATGAACTCTGTCATAGACTCATGACTATATATATCACATATAGCATCAAAGTCATCTAGGGAATGTTCCCTGATTATGCATCTATTTGTCTCTAATATGGTAAGTGGTCTATTATGGAATCTGCAATCAACAGTCTCTAAGTCCATCTTCTCTATAGCAGCAAGGTCAGTAACGATATACGCACAGGTTAAGGGTTCAAGGGTAGTTGATTCATAACCCAACACGCCAATATCGTGAGCCTCTAGCAAGGCGATTGTATCATTGGACTTAGCAATTCCAACACATCTTCTGTTATTAAAAAAAGGTTGCCAATTATCATTTATAATATCAGCAACCTTGACATATTCATAATCATTTGGCGGAAATTCACTGTAAAGCAGCTCCTCTTCGTCAGGGGTCAAATCGCTAATTATAGTAAAGTTACACATCTATCTCCCCTTCAAAAACAATTTCAGCTGGGCCACTCATAAATACAGTGTTATCCTTCTTATCATATTCAATTGTAAGAAAACCTCCAAGAAGTTCAACATCAACAGGCGACTTAGCAACTCCGTTAATAATGCAGGATACTGCAGTGGCGCATGCACCTGTTCCACATGCAAGCGTCTCACCTGAGCCACGCTCCCATACTCTCATACGAACTCTGTTGTCATCTATGATATTGATAAATTCCGTATTAATTTTGTTAGGGAAAGCCTTGTAATTCTCAAAATGTGGCCCCATTTTCTCAAGGTCTAGCTTACGAACATCTTCATCCATTCTTATTACACAGTGAGGATTACCCATTGATATACAGTCAACCACATATTCTTCGCCGTCAACCTCAATGGTTTCACCTAGCATCTTCTCATTATTACTAATAACTGGAACCTTCTCGGCAATAAATTCAGGACTTCCCATATCAACTCGAACTGACTTAACCTTGCCATCTACCACATTAAGCTCTAGTGTCTTGATTCCTGCTAAGGTCTCTATTGTAACAGTAGTCTTATTAGTTAGTCCCTTGTCATGTACGAACTTACCAACACATCTGATTCCGTTGCCGCACATCTCGCCACGAGAACCGTCAGCGTTATACATTATCATCTGAAAATCTGCTACATCAGAAGCAGCAACCAGAATTAGGCCGTCTGAGCCGATTCCGAAATGGCGGTCACTAACCTTAATAGCAACTTTATCAGCATCCTTTATCATTTCCTTAGTGCAGTCAACATATACATAATCGTTACCACAGCCTTGCATTTTAGTAAATTTCATAATCTATCTCCTTGTATTACTTAAGCACTACAGGTCATACTTTCAATGACGGATATGCACCTGTTCACTCATACAATTCATATTCATATAAGTGATATATACCTGTTCGCTCATACAGAAAATCGCTCTACAGGTATATATCACTTATATCCATAACACACATTGTCGCTCTTCAGGTGCATATCCTACACTTAGCTTATACACCTTTAACACAGGACAATACAGTTTCGTAATTAAGCGGGCCGCCGAATAGGTCCAGGGCGGAGCCAACTGTTACATTAAGCTTATCATTTCCGATTTCTTTGATGGCCATAACGTCATCATAGTCACCTACGCCACCAGCATAAGTAATAGGAATGCCTTCCCACTTACCAAGTAGCTTAACAAGCTCCACTTCTATTCCACACTGCTTGCCTTCCACATCAGCTGCGTGAATAAGGAACTCGTCACAATAGGCTGAAAGAGAGCTTAAAAGCTCTAGTGTAACCTCTTCACGAGTGAACTTCTGCCATCTGTCAGTAACTACAAAGTAGTCATCACCCTTCCTTCGGCAGCTAAGATCTAATACTATATGCTCCTTACCTACAGCATCAACAAGCTTATTAAGATTATCATAATTAATCTTACCATCCTTGAACACATAGGATGTAACAATGACATGGCTAGCGCCAGCCTCTATATATCCCTTGGCATTGTCAGCATTAACACCTCCGCCAATCTGAAGGTTGTTAGGATATGTCTTAATTGCCGCTAATGCCTGGTTCCTTGTCTCTTCATAGTAAGGGCTGTCAGGATGGTTAAGCATTATTACATGACCACCTCTTAGTCCTTCCTTAGCATAAAAGGACGCAAAAAATGTTGCATCCTTCTTAGAGACAAAATTCTCGTTAGCGGTGTCAACATCATCATTTAAAGACCCGCCAACAATTTGTTTTACTTTACCATTATGTATATCAATACAAGGTCTAAATTCCATAGTTCTCCTTCTTTAATACATTACAGCGCTTACAAGGAGTTTCGCCCATTTTAGTTTTCGCTTCGCGAAAAGGGGCTCAACGTGCAGCACTCTGACTTCGTCATAATGCTGCATTATTCATCCACGCTATAATTCGGCGCTTCCTTCGTAATATGAATATCATGAGGATGAGATTCCTTAAGTGATGCAGCAGAAATCTTAACGAATCTGGCTCTATCCTGCAATTCAGGAATAGTTGGGCATCCACAATATCCCATACCTGATCTAATTCCACCAATAAGCTGGAATACAACGTCCTCTAACGAGCCCTTATAAGCCACACGACCTTCTACTCCCTCTGGTACAAGCTTCTTAGCACCCTCTTGGAAATATCTGTCCTTAGAACCATTCTCCATAGCAGCAATAGAACCCATTCCACGATATACTTTGTATTTTCTTCCCTGGAACAACTCGAATGTTCCTGGAGACTCATCACAGCCTGCGAACATTGAACCCATCATACATACAGAGCCACCTGCTGCAAGGGCCTTAGTCATATCACCTGAATACTTGATACCACCATCAGCTACAATAGGGATATCTCTCTTCTTAGCAACTTCATATACTTCCATAATTGCAGATATCTGTGGTACACCAATACCTGCTACAACACGTGTAGTACAGATAGAACCTGGTCCAATACCAACCTTAACAGCATCTGCACCAGCGTCAATTAGAGCCTCTGCAGCCTCAGCTGTCGCTATATTACCTGCAATAACCTGTAAGTCCGGATAAGCCTTCTTAACCTTGCTTACAGCCTCAATAATATTCTTAGAATGACCATGTGCAGAGTCAAGTACGATAACGTCTACCTTAGCCTTAACAAGAGCATCAACACGCTCCATCATATTGCCTGTAATACCAACTCCTGCACCACAAAGTAGCCTACCCTGCTCATCCTTAGCAGAATCAGGATACTTAATCTGCTTCTCAATATCCTTAATAGTAATAAGTCCACGAAGAATATTATTATCATCAACGATAGGCAGCTTCTCTTTTCTAGCCTTGGCAAGAATCTTCTTAGCATCCTCTAATGTAATGCCAACAGGAGCAGTAATTAACCCCTCGCTTGTCATAGACTCGCTAATCTTCTTAGAGAAGTCTGTCTCGAACTTAAGATCACGATTAGTAATAATACCTACTAATGTCTTATCTGTCTCGCTCTTAGTAATAGGAACTCCTGAGATACGGAACTTAGCCATAAGATTATCAGCATCCTTAATAGTATTCTCTGGTGTAAGCGAAAATGGATCTGAAATAACACCATTCTCTGATCTCTTAACCTTATCAACTTCATCAGCCTGAGCCTCGATGGACATATTCTTATGGATAATACCAATTCCACCCTGACGTGCCATTGCAATAGCCATTCTGTGTTCTGTTACAGTATCCATTGCCGCACTCATCATTGGAATATTAAGCTCTATCTTCTTAGTCAGATGGGTCTTAAGATTAATCATGTTAGGTGTAACCTCTGAGTACTGTGGTACCAAAAGCACATCATCAAATGTAATTCCATCTCCAATTATTGTTCCCATATCGTTCCTTCTTTCTTATAAATGTATTATTATTAAGGGCAAATACTATTCTTCTTTGCCATGCATATCTCTAAATATTCCTGCAATCATATCGAATACAATCCATATACCACCGCCAACGGTAGCTGCTAAGAATATTAATACAATATTGATAAGTAAATCCTTACTTGTTAGGGTATCCTGCATAAATCCAGTAAATATGGTATAAATCGGTTTAATCAGGAAAATGTAACCTGCAACAAAAAGTGCCAAGCCAGCACCAACAATAGATATTAACTTAGCTATAACCTTGCAAGCACCTTCGCTTAACTTCACTTTTTCTCCTCTCAAACAAAGCGTTTACTCATCAAATTATAATAATTTATAATAACAAAAATAGCACTAATTATCAATGATAATAGTGCTAATTTTAGTGTTTTATTTGTGAATTATGGCAACATATAGTATATAAGTCCGAATCCTATTCCAAGTATTGCGCCTACAACCACATCTTTGACAAAATGAACCCTCTCAATAACCCGAAGTGCAGCTAACACTAACCCGAATACTAGCATAGGAATTCCCAGCCTGTAATCATAATAGAATACCGTCATAGCTATTATGAATATGGAAAATGTATGACGAGAAGGCATACTCTTGCCCTTGGTGGTCTTGCCTGTCATAGGCGGGATTCCAGTGACTTCATAAGGTCGCGGAGCATTATATATATGGCGAAAAGCCGAAACCAGCACAAAGGAAATACCAGGGACTAATATCGCCTCTATAAAGCTTACTTTATTCTCAATAAAAAACATAACCAAAACAGCGATGTAGGCTATCGCCGTAATTACAGTTATAGTACGGTCTAATATAATAACAATCTTTTCTTTCATCATTTAACCTAGTATAATGTACCGATATTTTGAAAAAACTGTACGCTCATGAAGAAAATCGCTTAACAGTTTTTTCCAAAATATCTCGCTTTATTAATGTCTATATGAGATAAAACTTAAAAAAGGCGATATGCCTAACATATCGCCATAGTGTATCACATTGTACTATATAACAAAAGGTACATTCATAACAATTAACCCCTAATAATAATTAAGCTGTCTTAACGTTAATTGCTTGTGGCCCTTTTTCGCCCTCTGACACCTCATATTCTACCTCGGCGCCTTCCTTAAGCGTCTTGTACTCATCATCTGATACGATACCTGAGAAATGTACGAATATATCATTACCTTCCTCATCACAGATAAATCCATAGCCCTTCTGGTTATTAAACCATTTTACTGTACCTTTGCTCACCTTTACTTCCTCCGAAATTATAAATAAAAATCTACGCTTTCACGCAAGAAAAATGCTAACATAAAACAACATAAAATTCAAGTGTTTTATAACATCTTGTCGAAGACAATTCCAGCAGAATTAAGAAAATCAAACATCCATTTGTCAAATGCGTGCTCTAAGCTCTTATCCAAGCTGAACTCCTTCATGCTTGTTCCTGTTGTAATTGTAAGATTGCCATCTACAAACCTAAATATTGCTACAAGATGCATATCACTTGCTGCTACTGATAACTCATTTGCCATGGCAATCTGCTCAACAATATTACAAGGCAAAGCGAATATAATCTGAAAGCTAAGAGGCGCCTTCTTGCCTTTAACAATGTTGTAGCACCAGTCTCTAAACATTTCGTAGGGCATAAGAGAATCTCTCTCATCCATCTTATCTAATTCAACATCGCTGAAGAAATCGTCTAGTCTGTGGCCATCAATATTAAAGGATGCAAATGTGTTAATTGTAGCTTCCTGAAGCAGAAAAAAGTCGAATGTATTTTTTAATAGCAATTCATTCATACATTTTCTAACTTCAATTACGTTGTATGATACCATTATTTTATAGGTTCTCCTGTGGACCTGCTTACAAGTGTAGGAGCGTTCTTCTCTTCATGCGTCATCTCATCTAACTCATCCCATGAAGGAATTACAACTCTTTTGTCACGACGTTTTAGGATAATTCCTGCAATAACTCCAGAGCCTAATACAAGAAGGCTGAAGCCCCAGCCAAATACGAGGTTAGCCCATCCTGAATATCCATCAGCTGCTCCATATACACCACCAGTCATTATTAACTCATACATATTGAATACGAATAATAATCCAAGCAGAATTGGAGTAACGAACTTAAGTGATGTAACAAACCACCACTTAGGCGCTTTGAATTTCACAGTGTTCTTGTTAACCTCTGTAAGTATCTTCTTAGAATCGAACATCCAGGCAACTGCTATACATTCTAATACACCAATTAGAATCATATTAATCTGGTTAGTGTAGTGGTCTACAATATCAAGTACTGCAAGACCTGCACCGTTCATATAAATCAATGATATTAAAGCAGCAACTATACTTATTATAATTGTCACCTTCTTCTGCTTCCATCCAAAATATGTAGCAAGACTTACTGATACACCTTCAATAATTGAGAAGGCAGAATCAATAGCAAGTGTTACAAGACACAGATAGAATAAGAAGCCGAATATGGCATTAAATACACCTGAACCTGTTAGTGACACAATAGCCTGTGGATATATCTTAAATGCTGTTGCAACACCTGATGTTGACATATCATCAAGCATTCCTACACCACCCATTGTTGTGTACATAACAATACTTGAAAGTATTGAACAGAACACATCTGATAATGCAATTATAACTGAATCAACTGCAATATTAGTCTTATCATCAAGATAAGAACCATAATAAGTTTCGTCATCTATTAATTTAGTAGTAATCAGTGTCCACAATACTTCTGATAATACACCTGAACAAAATCCTATACAATATCTACCAGTGAAATATACAGATATCCGATTTGTTTCACTATTATCAAATACAAATTTATCTCCTCCATTTTTTATAATCATATCTATTTCACTTAATAGATACTCTTTTTCAAAATCTGAGAAGATTGGTTTTAAATATCTAGCATTGTTTTCTCTTGTTTCTTTAAAAAACATATTTTTAACCTCCTAAAACTGTTTAGGCTACAAGTGAGCTGACCTACATCACTTGCTTTTGGTTTAGTTAGTACCTGACCATAAAATTATTTATTAATTTTGTACTAACATGTATAATCTATATAAACAAAGGATTTCCTTTGTAATTTATGGCAGTATTATAACATAGAAACTTAGTAAAATCAATGCATCATCGTGTTTTTATGTATACTAAAAGTTGCTACAATAATTCATAATATTAATTTTAGCATTTAGACAGGATGAGGAGCATCTACTATAAAGTGATGC
>ONCT01000061.1 GCA_900316395.1 uncultured Lachnospiraceae bacterium
AAGAAGACTACAGCTAAGAAGACAACAGCTAAGAAGACAACAGCTAAGAAGACAGCAGTAGTTGAGGTGGCTTATGTACAGTTCGCAGGAAAGAGTTTCTCAAGCACAGAAGTAATTGATATGTGTAAGAAGGACTTCAAAGAGAACAATAAGAGAAAGGCTATTGAAGAGATTAACGTATATGTTAATGTTGATGATAGCACAGCTTACTATGTTGTAAAGAGTGCTGGTACTGAGTATCAGGGTAAAGTTGTTCTTTAATTTCTAGTTTTTAGTATTTCGAGATGACTGCATTTTGCAGTCATCTTTTTTCTTTTTTTCTAGTCTTAATCAACAATATAGTTTATAATATACATTAGAGTTTTAATAACTATTTATTGGTGGTTTTTATGAGCAAAACAATTGGATTAAAAAATAGAAAACTTGTCAGGGATATTATGGCAGGAATTCTTACAGTTCTTATTATAGGATTGATTGTATATCTCGTAGTTGGTGAGATGAACAAGCGTCCTAATAATGAACCTAATCTTCGTAACGTTGAGACACTTACAGAGTGGACTGTTGTTAACGAGGATGGTTCCACTATGCCTATAACTCTTCCTAATTCATCAACACTTTCTGGACAGAAGACAGTTACTTTGGTAAAGCAGCTGGATGATGTTCCTGAAGTATATGATTCACTTCTTGTATGGAGTAAAGGTCAGAAGATAGAATTATTTATTGATGATGAATTGTGGTACGAGTATTCACCAGAGAGATCTGATGGATATGGTATTAATAGTACATATCTATATCTGTTCGTTCCACTTCCTAAGAACATGACTGATGCGAAAATCAAAATCGTATTTACAGCTGTTCTTGACAGAGATGGTGGTAAGATAGGTGAGGTCCTAATTGGTGAACAGACGGCATGTCTTCTTGAGTTAGTTAAGCTCAATCAATTAGAGTTGTTCTTAGGATTATTCGCATTATTGCTTGGTGTAATTGCTCTTGTTATTTCTGCAATACTATCCTTGTTTACCAAGAGAGAAATACACCTGTACTATCTTGCATGCTGTGTACTGGTATTAGCTTTTTGGGTAGTTGCTAATTGCCGGGCAAGGCAATTTATATTCCCTAATGCATCAGTGATTCGAGATTGCGCGTATCTGGTGTTACCACTTATTGCAATAAGCTTCGCTGTATATCTTGATAGAATACAGGATGAGAGATATCATATTGGATATTTAATTATAGAGATAGCATCAATAATTAATCTTGGAATAATAGCTGTCCTGAATTATACAGGCGTTGCAGCACTGTCTAATACAAGGCTGGGTTCCCTTGTAATAATTGTTCTTACTATGCTAATGACAGTCGTCACCATGGCATATGACTTATTCAAACGGAAAGACAGGTCCTATATATTTGTAGCTATTGGACTGGTTCTATTGGCGTTATGCGGAATAATTCAGCTGGTTATGGAACAGGTGTTATCCCTTTCTGTAATATCGGGAACATTTATGTCAATAGGACTTATATTCCTTGTTATATTCGGTCTGTTACAGGCAGTTAAGAAGGTTAATCAGATGAATACTGACAGGAACGAAGCTATAGAACAGGTAGAGCATTTGTCTAGAACTGCAATGGAAGCACTTGCTAAGACAGTGGATGCTAAGGACAGATATACATCTGGTCATTCCATGCGTGTTGCTGAAGTTGCATGTCTTATTGCTGAAGAACTTGGATGGAATGATGAGCAGATATCTGAACTTAGGTTCCAGGGTATGATGCATGATATAGGTAAGATTGGTGTCCCTGATTCGGTACTTAATAAGCCTGGAAGACTTAATTCTATTGAGTTCGAGCTTGTTCAATCTCATACAACAGTTGGAAGTGATATTCTGAAAAATGTTACATCAATTCCAGGTGTTGAGAAGGCTGCAAGACATCATCATGAGCGATTTGATGGTAATGGATATCCAGATCATCTTATAGGAGAAGAGATTCCTATTAACGCTAGAATTATTGGCGTGGCTGATGCATATGATGCCATGAATTCTGATCGTATTTATCGTAAGGCGTTGCCTAAGGATGTAATTAGAAAAGAAATTGTTAATGGGCGAGGAACTCAATTCGATCCATTCCTGGTAGATGTATTTATTAAGCTTCTTGATGAAGACAGACTAGTAACGAATGAAGGTGGCGACAGTTTTGTATCAAGACAGGGCAGTAATATTGATACGTCTAAATTTGCTATTGAATTAAATGATGCAATCGATAAAATTAGAGGCGATAATAGCTTAGAAACAGTTGAGAGAGTTAAGCTGGGTGAGGTTACAAGCGTATTCAGAAATCTTAGAGATGAATACGAATATGAATTCATGGTAATAGCATTTTCTATTCGTCCGAAAGAGGATATGAATGTGTCAGATGAATACCTTGAGAAAGCAACTGATACAATGAAGATATCTATTCAGAAGTCTATTAGGGATGAAGATATTTCTGTAAGATATAGTAATACACAGATGCTGGCAGTATTATTCAATGCTGACCCTAATAGTATTAACTTAGTTGTACAAAGAATATTACTTGACTTCTACAAGCTGTTTGACGCAAGTCCACTTGATATATCATATAAGATACTTGATATTGACCAGGAATATAAGATGGGCTTTACAATATATAAGGCTAATAAATAATAGTTATACAGTAATGAATAAGCCCTTCCCAATTATACGGGAAGGGCTTTTATAATGCATTATTTGTAAAGTCTTATTTTGCAAGCATCATCATAATCTTGTTGCTTCGCTCAATGAACTTTGTCATTTCCTCTGGACTTAGAGGAGCATTGGCAATTGCCGCAAGGTCATATAATTGCTGCGCGAACAAGTCAACATTTTCACCATCCTTATTATTAAGAATGTAATCAACAAGTTCGTTGTTAGCATTGAGCACGAGGGTAGATGAACTTGGGAACATATTAGGATCCATTCCGTACATATTGTACATCTTCATCATATCCTGCATACGTCTGCTTTCTTCGCTAACTGTTAGCATTGATGCAACATCCTTATTCTTGAACTTGGCAACCTTGACATCTAACTTGTCGTTAGATAATGCCTTCTGGAAAATGTCTGTTAATTCCTTAGTTGTCTCATCAAGCTCACCGTCTGCTGATTCCTCAACAAGAGAATCAGTTACATCAGCGTCAATTCGTGCGAACTTATATGTCTCATTTCTTTGCTCTAATTGTGAGATAAACGAAGTGTCAATGTTGTGGTCAAGTATAACAGCAGTTAGGCCTTGTTCCTTGAACATCTTAATATACTGTCCTTGTTGCTCTTTGTCTGTTACATAATATACTACTGTGCGCTTGTCTTCTGGTTCAGCATTTTCATCAGCTGCCTCAGAAGATGTATCATCATCTACAACTTCTGCATCTACCTTTTCACCATTCTCATCAGTAGCTTCTTCCTTCTCTTCCTTAACTAATAATTCAGGAAGAGTTACGTATTTGTCATCAATATCCTTGAATAAGATGTAGTCATTCATGCGGTCGCAGAATTTCTCATCCTTAAGGCAACCCAAGCTTATCAGCAACCTTCTTAGAGATATATTCCTGAATCTTCTTAACGAAACCGTCATTCTGAAGAGCAGAACGTGATACGTTAAGAGGTAAATCAGGACAGTCGATTACACCCTTAAGAAGCATTAGGTATTCAGGAATTACTTCCTTAATATTGTCGGCAACGAATACCTGGTTGTTATATAGCTTAATAACACCTTCGATTGAATCATATTCTGTATTAATCTTAGGGAAATATAGAATTCCCTTAAGGTTAAATGGATAATCCATATTAAGGTGAATCCAGAATAGTGGCTCCTTATAATCCATGAATACATTGCGATAGAATTCCTTGTATTCTTCCTCGCTGCATTCATTAGGATGCTTAGCCCATAATGGATTAGTGTCGTTTAATGGGACAGGTCTTTTTACAATCTTAAGCTTGTCCTTGGCTGGAGATACTTCAACCTGTTCCTTTGTGCCATCTTCATTTTCTTTTTCTTCGAACTTGGCTTCTTCGTGAATCTCTTCGACTACAGTATCTGTATCAAGCTTATCTTCTACATCAATAGTCTCATATTCTTCCTCTGCATTTGCCTTGCTAAGATATATCTCAGTTGGCATGAAAGAGCAGTACTTCTCAATAACTTCTCTGGCTCTGTATTCGTTAGCGAATTCGAGAGAATCTTCATTAAGAAATAGAGTAATCTTGGTTCCTACAGTCTCATATATGCCATCCTTCATATCGAACTCAGTACCGCCATCACATTCCCAGTGAACAGCACTTGCACCCTTTTGATAAGAGAGAGTATCAATATGAACAGCGTCTGCTACCATAAATGCAGAATAAAAGCCTAAACCGAAGTGTCCGATTATCTGGTCTTCATTAGCCTTGTCCTTGTATTTCTCAAGGAAGTCTGTTGCACCAGAGAAAGCAATCTGGTTAATATACTCGTCAACCTCGTCAGCAGTCATTCCAAGACCATTATCAATAAATGTTAATGTCTTCTCTTCAGGATTAACGATTACATCCATCTTAGGCTTGTAATCATCTGGCAATTCATATTCACCCATAAGGTCAAGCTTCTTTAGCTTGGTAATGGCATCACAGCCGTTAGATATTAACTCTCTGAAGAAAATGTCATGGTCTGAATATAACCATTTCTTAATTACCGGAAATATATTTTCGCTAGTAATTGATAGATTTCCATGTTTTTCACCCATTTTATATCACTCCTTTATTGTTAATTTCATAGTTTTCGAAACCCTAAGAGATATACTAACACTAAAAAATGCAAAAATCAACAAAAAATTAGCACTCTTAAAAAATGAGTGCTAATAATTCGGGGCTAATATTTATGACAATAAATCGAAATATTTATGTTACACTCTTGTAATATTGTAACATTTTCGTTAAAATGTTATTGCAAACATTAGAATCTTCTTCTGTTTTAGGAGAGGATTTATGAAAAGAAAAATTAATATTTGTTTTATTTTTTTAATGTTTTCAATTTGTCTTGTAACATTTTCTTCCTGTGGGAAGACATCGTATTTAGATAAGTCGCAGGATTCAAATTCTACTACGGAGACTTCAGATAAGAAGAATAGTAGTAAGGATGGCAGTTCTAAGAATGCGACTTCTAAGAATTCGCCTTCTTCTGGGAAATATGTTGTGCAGGTGTCAGGAGCAGTTAACAGTCCTGGTGTGTATGAGCTTAGTGGAGAACCACGCATTTTCCATGCAATCCTTATGGCCGGCGGTCTAAGAGAGGATGCTGATGTATCCAGTCTTAATCAAGCAGAGAAGATTAGTGATGGGCAGAAAATTGTAATTAAGACTAGAGATGAAGCGGCTATGGAGGCTGCTACAAGCGCTGATGATGGCAAGGTTAATATTAATACAGCGGATGCTAAGACATTAATGACTTTGCCGGGGATTGGTGAATCCAAGGCTAATTCCATTATTAAGTATAGGGAAAGCAAGGGTAGTTTTAATAGTATAGAAGACATTAAGAATATATCAGGAATTAAGGATGGCGTATATAATAAGATAGCCGATTCTATTAAGGTGTAGACTTGAAGTAGATGTTAGGACGCATAGAGAGGATAGAGTTAATATGTCTAAGAAAGTATTAGTCGTTGATGACGAGAAATTAATAGTTAAGGGAATTAAGTTCTCACTTGAGCAGGATAGCATGGAGGTTGACTGTGCCTATGATGGTGAGGAAGCACTTAATCTTGCGAGAAAAACTGAATACGATATAGTTTTACTAGACGTTATGCTTCCTAAGATGGATGGTTTCGAGGTATGTAGAAGTATTAGGGAGTTTTCTAATATGCCAATTGTTATGCTTACAGCCAAGGGCGAGGATATGGATAAGATTCTTGGTCTTGAGTATGGAGCTGATGATTATATTACGAAGCCATTTAATATCCTTGAGGTGAAGGCTAGAATTAAGGCTATCATGAGAAGGACAAGTGTGTCAGATAATAAGTCGCCACTTTCAAGTGACGTTATTAATAGTGGAGATATATCTTTGGATGTACAGGGAAGAGGACTTAAGATTCTTGGTAAGGAGATTAATCTAACCTCTAAGGAATTCGATATGCTTCTCTTGCTTGTTAATAATCCAGGCAAGGTTTACAGCAGAGATACGCTTCTTACAACAATCTGGGGCGAAGACTATCCAGGTGATGCGAGAACTGTAGATGTGCATATTAGACGTCTTCGTGAGAAGATTGAGCCTAATGCAAGTGAACCAAGATATATTCATACGAAGTGGGGGCTGGGATATTTCTATAAGGAGTAGTATATAGCACATATGAAGGATTTTCTTTACAAGGCTTTTTCGAGACTAAATGTAAAAATATTTGTATTAGTATGTGCTATGGCAATTGTTCCTCTGATTCTATTTTCTATTATTATTGACTTTGTATATGTAGGGCAAAGTATCAAGTCTGAAAGTGAGAATCTCTATTCCAGGTCGGAAGTGTTGACCAGGCAGGTTGTTACCAGTGGTTACATGAACTCCCAGAGTGATGTAACAATGGAACTTAAGCTTGGGGAATTGGCACAATTAATCAACGGGAGAGTTATGCTTGTAGATTCTAACCTGCGAGTTGATTATGACTCTTATAATGTTGATAAGGGTAAGGTTTTCTTATGGGAAAATGTTACAAGAAGTGCCAAGGGCGAACAGCTATATAGTATCGACAGGGATAGCGACATTCTTACAACAACAATTCCAATGACGGATGTTATAGAAAGTAAAGATAGTAACACTGCGAACTCTGTGAAGATTGTGGGTGTGTTCTTGGCGTCTGGAAATGTTAGCTACATTTTCGATAATCTTAAATACATGATTTCATTTGAACTCATTATATTAATAATGGTTGCTGTGTTCGCTATAGTTGTGGGATATATTGTTGGTAACAAGTATTCAACTCCTATTAAGGATGCGTCAAATCAGTTCAATAAGGGTATAATGGGCGATGAGATTAAGAGTATCGATGTTATGGGATATGATGAAATCGAGGAGTTGGCGTCTCGGTTTAACACCTATGTTAACAAGATGGAGAACATCGACCAGTCTCGTCAGGAATTCGTATCTAATGTCAGTCATGAGCTTAAGACGCCTCTTACATCTATGAAGGTGCTGGCAGATTCCCTGATTGGAATGGGAGAAGACGCACCTGTAGAATTGTATAGGGAATTCATCAATGACATTTCTCAGGAGATTGAGAGAGAGACAGGAATTATTAATGACTTGCTTACAATGGTTAAGATGGACAAGTCAAGTGTCACCCTTAATATTACTACCGTAAATGTTAATGAGTTAGTAGAATCAATTCTCAAGCGCCTTCGTCCTATTGCAGAGAAGCAGGATGTTGAGCTTGTGCTAGAGAGCTTTAGACCAATTAATGCAGAAATTGATGAGATTAAGATGTCACTTGCCATATCTAACTTAATTGAGAATGGTATTAAGTACAATAATCCAGGAGGTTTTGTACACATTTCCCTTAATTCAGATCACCAATACTTTTATATTAGAGTAGAGGATTCAGGAATGGGAATACCTGAAGATTCTCTGGATATGATATTCGAGAGATTCTATAGAGTTGATAAGTCTCATTCGCGAGAGATTGGTGGTACAGGACTTGGCCTTGCCATTACCCATATGGCTATTATTATGCATAGTGGTGAGATTAAGGTGGCATCAACAGTAGGCGAAGGAACAACATTTGATGTGAGAATTCCACTTAATCATATTGAGGAGGAGCGCTAATGAAGAGAGTTAGAATTGTAACCTTGTTGCTTATAGCGGCCCTTATGTTGTTATGTCTGGTGGGATGCGGCTCCAAGCAGGAGGGCAATTATACTGTTTATTATCTAGATAAGGATAAGTCTATGCTTGTTCCTGTTAGTTATAAAGTAACAAGTGACAAGGTGGATGACATAATTGATGAATTATTAGATGCATTATCGACTAATACTGATTCGGCTGATTATTTTAAGCCTATTCCAGGTGATATTACGGTAAAGGATTGCAAGCTTAATGAAGGAAATCTAATTATTGATTTCAGTGCTGATTATTACAGACTCAAAGGAACTGAGGAAGTACTGACAAGGTCTGCCATTGCCAAGACGATGCTTCAGGTTGAGGGCGTTAATAAGGTAACATTTTATGTGTCTAATAAGCCACTTACTGACGATGACAATAATGTTGTGCCATCCATGAGTAATGATTCATTTATTGATGACTATTCAGACAGCTCTAATTTTGTTACTAAGAAGGAATTGAGTTTGTATTATGCAACTGAAGATGGTCAGAATCTTATCTGTGAAAAGAAGTATGTTGATGTAGATGAGAGAGCACTTATTGAAGAGGTAGTAATAGATAATCTTAGAAGAAAGCCAAGTACTAAAGGTGCTAAGGTGGCTATCCCAGAGGATACGAAGATATTATATACAGCAGTTGCCGATGGTGTATGCTATATAACACTTGATTCGTCACAGCTTAGTGAGAAGTCAGATGTGTCTGACAAGGCTGTAATATATTCCATCGTTAATTCAATGTGTGATTCGGCGGATGTTACATCTGTTGTAATCAAGACGACTAATGCAAATGCTAAGACGCAGCAGAATAATCTGGATATTTCCGGTACCTACGTTGAGGACCAGTCCCTTGTTGTGCAAGTGGTGTCGGACGAAAATTAATAGTGGGCGATTAGAATAGGCGACAGACGCTTATAACAAGTATTTTGAATAAGAATACATAATAAGGATAAGAAGGTGATATTATATACAAGAGATTATTGTTTGCTCTTGCTGTAGAAATGTTGCTAGGTTGCCTTTTTATTAATGATAATTTGAATGGTCCTATAATTATTGTCGTTGGAATTACATTTCTTATAGGACTAATAATATATGAGATTAACAATAGGCTAAGGGTTATATATATAATTCTTAGTCTGTTGGTTTTCATATCAAGCTTCCTAATAGGAAGCGTCAGATATAATCATTATCTAAGAGATAGAGATTATTATAATCAAATTGAAGAAGGGCAAATAGTAAGATTTCAAGGCGAGTTAGCTAAGAAAGAGAAAAAAACCACTTCTTATTATCTATATTTCAATAGTATTATCAATGAAGATATGGTCTTAGATTCTAGTGAGACCATAATATTACAATCTGATTCAGATGATTTACCAATTGGTGCTACCGTTTTGGTAGAAGGGAAAAAAGAAAAATGGAATGTCGCTCGTAATGAGGGGAATTTTGACGAGAAATCATACTATAATTCTGTCGGAACACTTATGAAGGTTAAGGGGACTGCTGAAGTTATGGAAGAACCTCTAGTTGGTGTAGGTGAATTATTGTATTGTGTCAGGGAAAATGTTAAACAGACCTTTATCTCTAATCTTCCTGGAGAGGAAGGTGGAATTGTATCAGCCATGACTTTGGGAGATAAGTCTGAGCTTGATGCTGAGGTTAAGGACTTATTCAAGCTTTCTGGTTTGGCGCATATTTTGGCGATATCAGGGCTCCATATTTCTATTGTTGGAATGAGTATTTACCGTATGATGCGCAAGAAGGGTACGCCCTTCGGCGTAGCAGGTGTGATATCCTCTGTTATTGTAGTATTGTACGGCATGCTTACCTTTGGTGGAGTGTCCACAATAAGAGCTGTGGTAATGTTCCTTGTTATGATACTGGCTGATATTATGGGGGAAGGGTATGATTCTCTATCGGCTATTGGGGCGGCAATGATATATGTATTAACAATGTATCCTTATAGTGTTGATTCTGTGGGATTTGTGTTTTCATTTGGATCTGTGACAGGGATAGCAGTTGTAGTTAATCCTCTAGTGACGCTATATGACAGATTCTGTAGACTTCGGTTTGTATATAGTGGGGGAAATCGTGTTAGCAAGGCGGGGGTTCTTACTAATAGTGCCTTCCTGTCTCGATTTATTAGTAGATTTAAGAGTGGTGGTTCTAAGAATAGTGGACTTAAGGCTGGTGATTTTAAGCATAATGAATATGAGGCGGTTGTTTCTAAAACTAGTGGATATAAACCTAAAGTTAAGGAAAGAATTTTTAAGGCACTACTTAGTGGTATTCTAATACAGATAGTGACACTTCCTATAGTGTGCACTTTTTACTATGAGATTCCTACCTATGTAGTGTTGCTTAATTGCCTTGTGATACCTCTCCTTGGAGCCTTGCTTGGTATTTCTCTAATTGGCGGAGTGTCGATTGTTGTAGGTGCTGCGCTGGCTGGAGTATTTCTTATTGAAACACTCTTTGATTGTATTGGGAATATTCTTCTGTGGGGAGCTCATATAATTGTGTATTTGTATGAGATGTTAGCATATTTCTCCCTGCAACTTCCTGTGTCTCGTATTGTTACAGGCACACCAGATATAATTA
>ONCT01000004.1 GCA_900316395.1 uncultured Lachnospiraceae bacterium
TCTTAGCCAAAAAGCAATGAAAAGCCGCTAAAAGCTTCTAAATCATTGCTTTTATCAGGGCTCAACACCAAACTCTTAGCCAAAAAGCAATGAAAAGCCCCACAAAGCTTCTAAATCATTGCTCTTACCGCGCAATAGCCGTGTATTAGCAAACATCTAATAATTATAATCAACTGTACACAATTGTATGTCGTGTTGACAAAACAAGTTTGTCAACCTTGTGTTGACAAAAGGCCCCGCGTCAACCTAATTGAAATGCCATATGATGTATAGTACAATTATTTACATAATATATATATAAGAAGGGGGAGAGAAGAAATGATTGCATTAATAATTATTGCTGTAATACTACTTATAATTATTGCATGTGGTGTAAGAGTAGTGCCACAGACTAAGATTTATATTATTGAGAGATTAGGTAAATATCGTAAAAGCTGGGATGCGGGTATACATGTTAAGATTCCTATTATTGATAATGTAGTTAATAAGGTATCTCTTAAGGAAAAGGTATTAGACTTCCCGCCACAGGGAGTTATCACTAAGGATAATGTAGCCATGAGCATTGATTCAGTTGTATATATGTGTGTAACTGATGCAAAGCTATTTACATACGGTGTTGAGAATCCTATTGCCGGTGTAGAAAACTTATGTGCAACTACACTTAGAAATATTATAGGTACAATGGATCTTGACACTACCTTGTCAGGAAGAGATCAGATTAATAAGAATCTTGAGGCTGAGCTTGATGCTGCAACTGATAAGTGGGGAATTAAGATTAACAGAGTAGAGGTTAAGACAATTCAGCCACCTAAGGATATCTTAGATGTTATGTCTAAGCAGATGAGGGCTGAGCGTGAGAGAAGACAGACTGTGTTAGAGGCTGAAGCACATAAGGAAAGTTCAGTTAAGAGAGCCGAAGGTGACAAGGCTGCCAAGGTACTTGCAGCTGAAGCTGAAAGAGATGCACAGATTGCTCTTGCAGAAGGTAAAGCAAGGTCAATTAGAATGGTCTATGAAGCGGAGGCTGAAGGTATTGAGCGACTCAACAAGGCACAGCCTTCTAACCAGATTCTTCGTATGAAGGGTATTGAGGCTATGAAGGATATAGCTAATGGTAATTCTACTAAGGTATTTATCCCAAGCTCAATTATGGATTCAGTAGGTGATACTATTGGAGACTTAAGTATTAAGGCAGAAGCATTTGATTTAGGTAATAATATGCCAATCAATAAGAAGCCTAAGGATGGTCCAAATGTACAAAGGGATCCAAGCATTAAGCCTGACAGTTCCAAGGTTACTAAGGAAGTACACCTTAAGGGTGCTGCCCAAAGTAAAGAAGTTCAGGAAGATTTCGAGAACATGGAATTTAAATACTAAGTTGACAAAAGTTAATTGACAGGGGGACGGTCAGTTTTATGACACTTTTGTGACATATTTATTATAGAAATGTGGAGATTTAGAGTTGATTATTAGATAACATATAAGAAAGATATGTAATAATCTTTATGAACAAAGTGTTGTATATGGTATAATGAACGTAATTGGATGCTAAGGAAGGAGGCTTATATGATTAATTGGGAAAAAAGCGTAAAGGAAAAGAAAACTAGAAAACCTAAGATGGGAATTCCTGGTAGAATTCTATGTCTGGTTCTATGTATCTGCCTGGTGGTACCAATGATGGCATTAACTGGATGTCAGCAGAACTACGACCAGCTGAAGAAGGAAACTGTGCCTTTTAGTAAAGAAGGTAAATATACAGTAAAATTCCAGCAGGGGGATATGTTGGATATTCTTGATAATGGCGAAGTACAGGATACCAGTGCCAAGCCAGCATGTGAATTCAAAGACATTACGAAGGATGATGTTAATGTAATGTTTGAATACTTTACTGGTGAAGTTGTAACTGATGCACAGGGTAATGCTACTGACGAGCTTAAGGTAGGAAGGAAGAATGCAGAGATTACTAATTTCGTAAATGATGGTAAGGAAATCACTATTTCATTTACTGATGACGAAGTATTTGCGAATAATGTTAATCGTGCTTATGCAATAGTTATTCCTAAGGCTAAGTCAGTTGTTATTGTTCAGCCAAAGCTTCCTGATAATACATTGTCTTCTACGACTAAGGATGTGTCATCAGAAGCAACAGAGAATACACTTGTTATCGAAAGTAAAGAAGGAAAGTTTAATCCTAACATTACTAAGGATAATATTACTCTAGATTATTCCTTTAAAGATATGCAGGTTGTTAGTCTAGAGCCTAATGGCAATAAGCTTACAATTAAGCTTTCAGGTAAGCCTGTAATTATACCAGAGATATCAACAGTTTATACAGCAGGAGAGATTGAGATTGATGTTGATGGATTCGAGAAGGCTGCACTTCCAGAAGAGATTACATTCGATGTTAAGACACCTGTTGTTGCAATAGATGGTGACAATATCAAGGGCGGTAATGGCAAGTACACTGTACCTATTAATGTAAGCGGTGTTGATGTATCTAATATTAAAGCAGAAGATATTAGCTTTGGTGATAAGACGAAGGTAACTGATATAGAGAAGAAGGATGGTCAGGTTATAGCCGAGGTTGAAACTGATTCTTTAGATGAACTTGGTGGTACAATGAAGTTTGGAGACAAAGAGTATCTCTCAGGCTTCACACATGCAGCAGCATTTGCATATCCTACCGGTTATGAGAAATCAGGTGATAATTTCGTAATATCATTCTACGTATTTCCATACATAGGTAAGATTAGTGATGGACTTAACAAATCACAGATTACGCTACTTGATGATTTTGCAAATGGTAATATTACAACCCTTGAAAAAGATAAAGAGGATGATCTTGGTGGCTATCTTCTTACGGTAGAGGTTCCATCTAATGGAGCAACTGTTGATAATATGAACCTTACTGGAACATTAGTATTTAATGAAGGAGCACTAATAGAAGAATGGGGCGATAAAGCACCTGAATTTACTATTACCTCAATATATAATAAGGATTTCTTCCAGATTACTAAGGCAACTGATGAGGCGCTTAATAATGACAAGTTTGATTTGACATCATTATTTACTACTGTTGCATATGCTCAGGAACCACAGCAACCACAGCAACAACAGCAGCAACAACCACAGAATAACAACAATAATAATAATAACAATAATAATAATAACAATAACAACAATAATAACAATAACAATAATAATAACAATAACGCTAAGAAGACAAATGATGCAGAAACAGCATTGAAGAATCAGAGAAAAACAGATAATAAGTGGAATGCAGCTGGAAAGACGGTTGATTATGTAGCAAGTAAGCTTACAAATGTAGGTGGTACTGCAGCTGAAGTTGCAAAGTATGGCAAGATTGTATATAACTTTGGAAAAGGTATAGCTACTGGTAATCCAGCAGATATAGTAGCAGGTGTAATCGGCGTTATTGAAGCGATGGGTATATTTGATGGCGAAGTTGACCCTAACAACCCTAGCAACAAGAGCCTTAATGACAAAGTAGATGACATGAATGTTCTCCTTAATGCAATGGACCAGAAGCTTGATACTGTTATTAAGAATCAATATAAGCAGATGACTCAAGGCTATGAGAATGCTCTTGATGCGCTTAAGACCGATTGCCTTAGAGCCGAGAAAATGTTGCAGGGTGCTAAGGATATATATGTATCCCAGGGTAACAAGGTGCCAGGTAAGAATGCAACTATTGATGAACTTAAAGCATATAATTCTGCCCTTATTAAGATAATGATGGAAGAAGAGAAGAAGGGTAATTCCGGATTCAGAGGTTATACAGCACTAATTAATCGTATAGAGAGTAACTATATACTTGTAACTACTGAGACTTCCAAGAACTGGGATAAGAATCCTATATTCTATAACGATAGTGCATGGTCACAATACTTTAATTATGACTCAGAGGGTTATTATCTAAGACAGGCATATAGAAATAATGTAAAGTATAGAATATCTACAGCATATGCTGTACTTAGTCTCTACTACGAGATTCCTGCTAATGCAGATAGATATAATGACCTTACAATGAGGATGAAGACTTCAATGGATACAATAGATGCTCATCCTGCTGGACCTGAGCCTAGCGACATTAGTAATTTTGACTACTATGATAAATACGTAGTTTATCCTTATGACAGAACATATAGCTCGACTTTCAAAAAAGTCGTAAGGGGCTTTGAATGGCCGGCAAATGGAATTAGTTCGAAACAAGGACAGAGTGGAACAATAAATGTTGGATCTTGGAGTGGAGATCCAACTCAAAAGATTACATCACCTATCAAATATGATGCTAATACTTATAAGTTGTATATGAGCAAACTACATGGTAAGAGTGTGTGGGATGATTTAGTATTAGCATTCCCATGTATGGCAGTTGTAAAAGAAAATAATTGGAAAGATATGGGTGAGGGTATAGGCTTTGGAGGAGCCTGGACGAAATCAAAGTTTAGATTCGAAGCTAAAGGAGTATTTAATTTCCACGACTGGATATGGTATGAACAAATTCTAACATGGAATGGAAAGTTTAATAGTGTTAAGACATATGATACAGGTGCTAATAACAACCCACAGAAGAAATTTTTACGACCTGTATTTATGTAAGATACTTTAAATGAAGTAAAAAATGTCGCAATTCTATAAAAAAGGAAAAGATTATTTATGAAAGAAAAACCTTATTTGATTGTCATGTTGACATACGATGATATGACAGTAGAGAACGCTTATGAAGTGTTTGATTCCTGCAAGGACTCTAAAGCAGTTGTTTTTGGCTTTAAGGAGGAGCCACTTCCTCTAGATGAGATGAAGCGAATCTATAAGTATATGAAGAGGCAAGGTAAGACAACAGGACTTGAGGTTGTTGCTTATACGAAGGAAGAAGGGATTGCAGGGGCTAAGGTTGCTAAGGAATGTGGATGTGATTTCCTTATGGGAACAATCTTCAATGAAGAAATACTAGAATTCTGCAAGGAGAATGATATCAAGTATATGCCATTTGTAGGCAAAGTAACGAAGCGTCCTTCAGTACTAGAAGGGGATGCTTATGATATGATTAATGAAGGCAACGAGTATATTAAGAAGGGCGCCTTCGGAATAGACCTACTTGGTTATAGATATACTAAGGATGCATTTTCCCTAATAAAAGAAGTTACAGAAGGTGTCAAGGGCCCTGTATGTGTTGCAGGGTCAGTTGACAGCTACCATAGACTTGATGAGATTCTTGAAGCTAATCCTCAGTCTTTTACAATCGGAAGTGCGTTTTTTGATAACAAGTTTGATGGAACATTTTGTGAGCAGATTAATAAGGTAGTATCTTATATTGAGGAGCACTAGAGTGAGTATAATAAGTGAACTTATGCCATATGAATATGTGAATAGCGTATATGATATTGATTATTATAAGCTTAAGAGTATGGGATATAAAGGGTTATTATTCGATATAGATAATACTCTTGTTCACCATGGTGATGACTCTAATCCTAAGGTTGATAAGTTCTTCGAGAAGCTTAATGATATGGGATTTAAGTGCGTTATGGTTTCTGATAATAATGAGGATAGAATTCTAAGATTTCTTAAGAACATAGATGCCTTATATATTGCCGAAGCTGGCAAGCCGGGAACAAAGTGCTTCTATAAAGCCATGAAGATGCTTAATATGAATAAGAACGAAGTGGTAATGATAGGAGACCAGATATTTACTGATATAAGAGGTGCTAACAGAGCAGGAATTGCTAGTATACTAGTGCATTATATTGTTATTCCTGGTGTAACTAAGATTGGGAAGAAGAGAATGTTAGAGAAGGCTATTTTGTTATTTCATAGTAGAAGTAAGAAGTACAATCATAGGTTTGGATCTAAGGAGAAACTTTTTTGCGAGAGAGGTCCTGTCCATTATTGGATTTCTGAGAAAAAGGAGATTACGAAACGTCATATTAAAAATGTTACAGGTAGAAAGAGATTCTGTGACAATATTAGCGGAATAGAGTTGCCTAATGTTGTACATAGTGTAAGTAATGGACTTATTAAGAAAGGACCAGGCATAGATCCGGAGTCCCAGATTAATAAAGCAACTAATATAATGATTGCCTGCTCTAAGATTAATGGATTGATATTAGAGCCCGGCGAAGAATTTTCGTTTTGGAATACTGTAGGCAAGACTACTAAGAGAAATGGCTTTAAGGCAGGTAGAGTGATTAAGGGTAACGACTTGACAATCGGTATCGGTGGCGGATTATGTAATCTTGCTAATTCACTTCACCTTGTAATCCTTCATAGTCCTATTCAAGTTACGGAGGTTCACTACCATTCAGATGCATTAGCAGCAGACCCAGGTGGTGTAAGAGTTCCATTTAGTGCTGGAACAAGTGTAAGCTATAATTATATTGATTTTCGATTCAGAAATAATACTCATCAGCAAATCCAGTTACTTGCACGGGTTAGTGATGAAAAACTTTTTGTAGAGCTTCGAAGCGAAAGACCTTTTAAGAGATTGTATGAGATAGAGGAAGAGGACCATCATTTCACACAGGAGGATGGCACTTATTATAGAGTATCTAAGATCTATAAGGTGACTTATGACAGAGACACTAAGGAAGTCGTTAAGAGAAAGCTAATAAGAGACAATCATTCACAGGTAATGTTCGATTATGATCTGATTCCTAAAGAATTGATAACTTGAATATATGTAACAAAAGGACCGCCCTCTGTCAATCTGAGGAGGAATACGCTATGAATAATAAGTCTGGCAAGAAAATTGGAATAGGTATATTAATTGCTGTGTTAATAGTTGCATTAGTAATCATTGCTGTTGTTGTTATAAGAGCAGTAACTGGCTCCAAAGGAGAAGTTGATAAAACAACAGGAATGCTAATTAGTGATGGAGTGCCTCAGCCAATTTATAATGTGACTGATTCTATGGCAGAAGGATATACTAATGAAGGCAGTGATATTCTCAGATTCGTTGTATATGTTGAGACTGATTATGATACAGATCTAGATGGTAAGAGAGATTTGGTCAAGGCAGCTGTGCAGGTGCCAAGCAAGGCTGCAGCTGGTGAGGTTAAGGTTCCTGTAATATATGAAGGAAGTCCATACAAAGCTGGTACTGATTATAGAGAATATGAAGGAGAGAATGATTCTCGACTTACAGAAGAGAACCTTAAGAGTTCTCCAGCACCTCGTGTAGCTACAGGTAATAGTGATAGCTTAACACAAGCAAAAAATGCAGATTACCACAGCTGGAATTATACATTTCCACCTAAAACTTCAGAAGGTGGAGAACAGGAAGTTTTTATAGATGGAATGAAGGACTATGATGATAGTCTTAGCAGAGGCTACGCTGTAGTTTTGTCTGCAGGACTTGGAACATATGATAGTGAAGGAATAGAATGCTGTGGCTCTTCTATGGAGAGGGATGCATTTAAGAATATTGTTGAGTGGCTTCATGGAGACAGAGCGGCATATACTAATAAGACTGATAATATACGAATTGATGCTAACTGGTCTAATGGCAAGATAGGAATGACTGGCTTCTCATATTCCGCAGCTATTGCATACGAGGTGGCTAACACTGGAGTAGCAGGCTTAGAAACAGTTATTGCCCAGGCAGGTCCATATAGCTGGTATGACTATGTTAACTCACAGGGTATGGTAGTAGATAGGGGAAGCTTTGATTATATGAGTTCCTTAAGCTCTCATTGTGCAAGCAGATTCTATAATAATGACTCCCCTGAGAGTCTTAAGGTATATGAGAGGTATCTAGGGTTCTTAAGACAGGGAGCTAATAAAGCAAGGGGAAGCTATGATGATTTTTGGGCAAGCCGTGACTTCGTAACCCCAGCGACTAATTGTCACGCCTCTGTTCTTCTTGTTCAGGGACTTAATGATACGAATGTCAAACCAAAACAGTTCGATATTGTAAGAGACAATCTTAAGAAGGCAGGCTGTGATGTAAAAAGCATTATTCATCAGGGAGCTCACAGTATGCCTCTAAGTAGTACATCCTCTTCAAATGCGTTATATGATGGACATACATATGATGACATTTTCAATCTATGGTTCTCCCGCTATCTGTTAGGCCTTAATAATAAGGCAAATAGCTTGCCGGATGTTATGTGGCAAAGCAATATAACAGGAGAGTATTCTTCCATAAGTGACTGGGGTAGTGGTGAGAAAAACCCTCTTAAGCTTGGAGATGGAACATATACAATTGATGGCAACAAGGGCATAGGAAGTAATGAAGATTTAATGGAAAATGTGTTAACTGGAGAAAATACAGACATGGCAGCTTGCTATGCCTATGACATTCCAGATTCTATAACAATAAATGGTAAAATACCAGTTCATCTTCGAATAAAGTCTGATTTTGCTGAAGACGGTGAATTGCCATTAGAGGTCTATCTGGTAGATTGTTGTGATAAGCCATTTGACACATATATTATTCCAGAAGATAATAGTGAATATGTGTCTCCGACAACATTTAATGATAATGTATCTATGGCTAACTATCAGGTTAAGACTAATAGGAAGATAATAGCTTCTGGATTAATCAACCTACAGAACAAGGACGCAGGATATGAGCCTGCTTCGTCAATAAAGCCTGCACAGAAGATAGAAAGTGGAAAATACTATGATTATGTAGTATATCTTCAACCTAATTATTACATGCTGCAAGCAGGGCACACATTAGAATTATATGTTACCACATCAGCATCTGCAGATAAGGTACATCCGACCTACAATCCAGTAGACTATTATAAGATACCTGCAAAGTGGTCTCTAAATATTGATAATTCAGCAAGCTTTATAGAGCTTCCAGTATTATAAGTTGACAGTTCCAAGGTAACAAAGGAGGTGCAGGCTACGGGTGCCCAGCAAAGAGGGGAAGTAGAAGGAGGGGTATATGCTTAACATTATTTCCTATGACGTTGGAACGTCAGGCTTAAAGGCATGTCTATTCCGGATTGATGAAAAGATAAAACTTGTAGAAGGAGAGTACGAGACATATAAGCTTTATGTCTTAGATAATGGTGGTGCCGAGCAGGATGTAGAAGAATGGTGGAGTGTTTTATGCAGGTGCACCAAAAGACTTTTGGAGAAGAGCGGTGTTAGAGCAGAAGATATTGACGGCATATCATTTTGCTCGCAAATGCAGGGACTCGTCCTTGTTGATTCTGAAGGAAATGCCATAAGGCGTGCCATGACTTATATGGATCAGCGTGGTGTAAAGGAGATGGAAGAAGTTCAAAAGCATGGCATTACAATATCAGGTGTTAATGTGCGTAAGCTTTTGAAAAGTGTCCACATTGCTTCTACAGCGGCCACAACACCGAAAGACCCTATATGGAAATATAAATGGGTTGAGAAGAATGAGCCGGATGTGTATAAAAGGATTTATAAGTGGCTTGATGTAAAGGAATATCTTATATGTCGTATGACAGGAGAATTTATAATGACTCCCGACTCTGCTTATGCTACTTTTTTATATGATACAAGAAAAGGTCATGAAGGAATATCTAAGAGCTTATGCAAGATGTATGGCATACGCTACGAGCATTTTCCGAGAATAATTGAGTGTCATCAAGTTGTAGGAACGCTTAGAGATAAGCAGGCAAAAGAACTTGGACTTGTAGAAGGAATCAAAGTATATGGCGGTGGCGGAGATGCAAGCTTAATTGGTGTGGGAGCAGGTGCTACTAAGTTAGGCGATACACATATATATTGCGGTTCATCAGGATGGGTATCAACTGTTACAGATAAGCAACAGGTTGATGTTATATTCATGATAGCCGCACTTGTAGGCGTAGTTAAGGGCAGGTATAATTATTTTGCCGAGATGGAGACTGCCGGCAAATGCTTTGAGTGGGTAAAAGACCATTTGGCACTTGATGAGATTAATATTTATCTTGACAAGATGAGTATTGGAGATTCTCACGAATCGGAGCGTATAAGCCTCTATGATTACTTGTCAGATGTAATCAGTAGAGTAAATCCTGGTAGCGATGGAGTAATATTTACACCATGGATACATGGTAACAGATGTCCATTCGAAGATACGCATGCAAAGGGCGTATTCTTTAATATAGGAATTAACACCGGTAAAAGCCAGATGCTTCGTGCGGTAATAGAAGGAATATGTTACCATTTAAGATGGATGCTCGAATGTTCTGCTAAGAAGGTTACAGCTTCTGATGAGATAAGATTTGTGGGAGGTGGGGCGTTATCTCCTGTTACCTGCCAGATTCTTGCAGATATATTGGGAAGGAGAATTATTACAATAGATAATGCTCAAGATGCAGGAGCAATTGGCGCAGCTATGCTTGTAGCTTTAGGAGAAGGATATATAGATTCATTAAGTAAGGCGAATGAATTCGTACCGGTTAAGAATATATATGAACCTAATATTGAAAATAAGAAAATATATGATAAGCAATTTGGGGTATTCAAACAGCTGTACAAATCTAATGCAAAGAATTTCAAAAAACTAAATGGTTAAGGAGGAGATTAGAGAGTTTATGAATGTATATGATTTTGACGGAACAATTTATCCTACAGATTGTTTGATAGGATTTTGTATCTTTTGTATGAATCGTCATCCAAAGATGTGGTTTACATTTACCCCCAAAATGATTAAAGTGTTGATTCAAAGTAAGATGGGAATAATTCCCGAATATCTAATGCATAGAAGATTGATGCAATTTCTTACTTTGGTTGAGGATTTCGATGAGCAGATAGAAAGCTATTGGAATAAAAATGAGAAGAGGATAGCTCCTTGGTATCTTTCGCAAAAAAAAGATGACGATCTTATTATAAGTGCATCTCCCACTTGCATTATAGAGCCTATTGCTAACAGGCTTGGAGTTAGATTTGTTGCAACAGAATTTGACAGACAATATGGAGTGTTTACTAATAATTTGATGTATGCAAAGGAGAAGGCGCGATATATAATTGATCAGGGTTTTCCGAAAATAGATAATTTCTATTCTGATTCGCTTTCTGATACACCTATTGCACTGCTTGCCGAGAAAGCTCACTTCGTATCGCGTAGAGCAACAAGAATAACAGATTGGCCTAAGCTGGATTCCGACACTAAAAAAACAGTCAAGAAGAAAATTGATATAGGCTGGAAAGTCCATATTAAAGAATAAAAAACATTTTGATATTTTTATTGACAAACGTGTATTAGTATGATTAAATACTAGATAACTAAATAAGATTGAAACCGATGAGAAAGAGTAAGTAGTCAACTTCCCTATTCTAAGAGAGAGCTGTAGATGGTGTGATTACGGCAGAATATATTTTGATGAATGGACTTTCGAGGGCGAGCTGAAATAAGAACAAAGTAGGCGAGACGGAGCAGACACTTCGTTAACAATGTCAGCATATGATGGTATGCGTTGAGTGGTCGATAGAGTAAAGCTATTGACAAGCCGGGTGGCACCGCAAGATATTAGATATTTTGTCCCAGCAATCGTAAGATTGCTGGGATTTTTATATGCAGCATTTTGGCGAAGACAAAGTGCTGCACGTCGAGCGCTTTTTTGCGAAGCAAAAACCAAAATGCGCGAGACTCCTTGTTAGCATAGAAAGGGAGAAAAATATGATACTAGACACAATCGTAGAAGACAAGAAAATAAGACTTAGAGAAGAGAAGGATAAGCTTCCATTAGAGTATATGAGAGACAAGGCATACTCTGTATTGAAGGATAAAAGTAGAGATACAACACTTTTCTATCATAACCTAGCCAAGGATGGAATTAGTATTATAGGTGAATTTAAGAAGGCATCTCCTTCTGCAGGGGATATTAATTCATCAATTGATTTACTCACAAGAATAGATGAATATAATGATTCAGTTGATGCAATTTCCTGTCTTACAGAGAAGGATCATTTCAAAGGAAGCACTGAGTATTTAGAACAGATTAGAGCAAAGTCAACTCTTCCAATTCTAAGAAAAGACTTTATGATAGACGAATATCAATTCTATGAAGCCAAGGTGATTGGTGCTGATGCAATACTTCTTATATGTGCCATACTTGATGATGCTAAGCTGAAAGCTTTCTATCAGCTTTCACAGGAATTAGGGTTAGATGTGCTAGTTGAATGTCATGACGAAGTGGAGATAGAAAGGGCTCTTGAGATAGAGGCTCCTGTAATAGGAATTAATAATCGTAATCTTAATGATTTTTCAATTAGTCTTGATACAACCAAGAGACTTAAGAAATACATTCCGCAGGAAATAATTGTTGTATCAGAATCAGGCATTAAGACAGATGATGATGTACGATTCCTTAAGGACTTAGGTGTTGATGCATTCTTAATAGGTCAGTCATTTATGGAATCGAAAAGTCCAAGAGAACTTGCAAGAAGATGGAAGGAAATGTGATAGAGTATGATAACAAGAAGAAAGAGCATGTGACAAAAAAGCAGGTGACTGACATGAAGATTAAGATATGTGGAATTACAAGTGAGAAGGAAGCGGATTATCTAAATGATAATAAGGTAGATTACGCTGGATTTGTTTTTTACGAGAAAAGCAAACGGAAAATTACAATAGATAAAGCAATATTAATAATGAACAGACTTAATTCTAACATAAAGAAGGTGGCAGTTATGGTTTCGCCTACATTAGAAGAAGTTCTAAAGATTGAAGACGCAGGATTTGACATAATCCAGATTCATGGAGAGCTTAAGGAATCAATACTTGATAGGACTAGAAAGGAAGTCTGGTGTGCCATTAATCTCTCAGATAAGGAATATGAAGAGAAGAGACGATGGCTAAATTCCTTAGAGCCTAATCAATACAATAAGATAACAGGAATTGTAATTGATTCTAAGAATTTTGGCTCAGGAGAAGTATTTGACTGGAAGCGCAACAAGGACAAGCTGGAAGGGAAGGCTTTTAAGGACAAGACATTTATCCTTGCAGGAGGCCTTAATTCAGACAACGTGGCTGATGCCATATCAATCCTCCATCCAGACATAGTAGATGTAAGCTCTGGCGTAGAAGGCTCTCATGATAAGGTAGGTAAGGACAAGATATTAATAGATAGTTTTGTATTATCAGTAAGGCAAAGCCTGCGAGCAGGCTGAAATTACTAGAAAGGAAGCATTATGAACGAAAAAGCATACTATGGACAATTCGGAGGTCAATATGTTGCAGAGACCTTAATGAACGTCCTAAACGAGATTGACGAAGAATTTGAAAAGGCAATAAGAGATGAAGAATTCATCAGGCAGTACAATTACTATCTTAAGGAATATGTAGGAAGAGAGACACCGCTTTATCTGGCCGAGAATCTCTCTAAGAAATACGGCACTAAGATATACCTTAAGAGAGAAGACCTAAATCATACAGGTGCCCACAAGATTAACAATGTATTAGGCCAGATTCTTCTTGCTAAGAGAATGGGCAAGACTAAGATAATAGCTGAAACTGGTGCGGGCCAGCATGGAGTTGCAACAGCAACAGGATGCGCACTATTCAATATGGAGTGCACCGTATTTATGGGCAGCGAGGATGTTAAGAGACAGGCCCTTAATGTAATGAGAATGGAGATGCTTGGGGCAAAGGTTGTGTCAGTTGAATCAGGCTCAAACACCCTTAAGGACGCAACTAATGAGGCCATTAGGACATGGGCTAAGACGGCGGAAGACACATTTTACATAATAGGTTCAGCAATAGGGCCTTACCCATATCCTAAGATGGTCAAGGAGTTCCAGTCATGCATCTCAAGAGAAGCCAAGAAGCAGCATTTTGAGAAGGAGGGAAGACTTCCTGACGTAGTAATGGCATGTGTGGGAGGTGGCTCTAATTCCATTGGAATGTTTGCTGACTTTATTGATGAAAAGGATGTAAAGCTAATCGGAGTCGAGGCAGCAGGCAAGGGAATTGATACTAATGAGCATGCGGCATCAATGGCAAGAGGCCATATTGGTGTACTTCACGGAACCAAGTCATATTTACTAAGTGATGAGGACGGAAATGTGCAGTTAGCCCATTCCATTTCAGCAGGACTTGATTATCCAGGAGTCGGCCCAGAGCACGCATTTCTCAGAGATTCAGGCAGAGCGGAATATGTTCCAATTACAGACGCAGAGGCTATGGATGCGCTAATGGAATTAACGCGAGAAGAAGGAATCATTCCTGCAATTGAAAGTGCCCACGCAGTTGCCTACGCAATTAAATATGCGAAGAATATGAATAAGAATCAGTCAATGATTATATGCTTATCTGGAAGAGGCGACAAGGACGTTAATACAATTTCAGATTATATTGCCGGTAAAGGATATCTTAACTAAGGGGGTGATTGTTGTGAGTAATAGAATTGAAGAACATTTATCGAAATTACAGGAAAAGGGCGAGAAAGCATTTATTACATATTACACCGCAGGACTTGGCGGAATGGAGGCAACAAGACAAATCATAGAAGCCCAGAAGGGATATACAGATGTTATAGAGCTTGGAATTCCATTTTCAGACCCGACGGCTGACGGAAGCGTGATTCAACAAGCAAGCTATGACGCAATTTTGCAGGGTTCCAGCTTAAGAAAGACATTTGAACTAATGAAGGACATTAGAGACGGTGGGAGTCAGCAGCCAATACTATTCATGATGTATTACAACACAATTGTTAACTATGGAATAGAAGCCTTCGCTAAGAAATGTGATGAGTGTGGCGTAGATGGACTCATTATTCCAGACCTTCCACTAGAAGAGCAAGAGGAGCTTCAACAAGCCATTGCAAAGTACGACACAACAGTACTTGTTCAGCTGGTTTCCCCAATAAGTGCTGATAGAATACCAGCAATTCTTGAGAATGCAAGAGGATTTGTATATTGTGTATCTTCTATGGGAGTTACAGGTGGTAAAGGAACATTTCATAGTAAGGTTATAGATTATCTATCAGATGTTAAGAAGCATTCGAAGATTCCGGTGATGATGGGATTCGGAATTAGAGAGGCGAAGGATGTTGAACCAATGAAAGACATAATTGATGGAGCGATTGTTGGTTCACATTTCATCAATCTAATGAGAGAGTCAGATTATAATCCTAGTATTGCAAGGGAATATGTAGCTAGATTTAAGAAGGAAATGCAATAGGATACACGTACTTGAAAGGAGACATAACATGATTAAAGAAGCTATTGAGAAAATTGTAATGAAGGAAGACCTTACTTATGATGAGGCTTACACAGTAATGAATGAGATAATGTCAGGTGAGACATCTCAGACACAGAACGCGGCATTTCTAGCTGCTCTCTCAACCAAAAGCACGAAGAAAGAGACTGAAGATGAAATACTAGGATGTGCTAAGGCCATGAGAGAGCATGCTATCAAATGCGATCTAGGTAATCTAGATGTAATGGAAATAGTAGGTACAGGTGGAGACAGAGCAGGAAGCTTTAATATATCCACAACAACAGCATTTATTGCAGCAGCAGCTGGAATCAAGGTGGCAAAGCATGGCAATCGTGCAGCCTCATCCCTTAGTGGTACAGCTGACTGTCTTGAAGCCCTTGGAGCTAATATTGACAAGAGCCCTGAGGAATGTAAGAAGCTACTTGCTGATACTAACTTCTGCTTCTTCTTTGCTCAGAAATACCATACATCAATGAAATATGTTGGTGCTATTAGGAAGGAATTAGGTTTTCGAACAGTATTTAACATATTAGGACCTCTTACTAACCCAGGATGTCCTACAAGACAGCTTCTTGGTGTATATGATGAGTGTCTTGTGGAGCCTCTTGCGAGAGTTCTGTCAGATATGGGGGTTAAGAGAGGAATGGTTGTATATGGCCGTGAGAAATTAGATGAAATATCTGCTGTTGGCCCAACCTTTGTATGTGAGGTTAATGACGGATACTTCAAGTCTTATGACATTTCCCCTGAGGTATTCGGCTTCGACAGATGCGACAAGGAGGAGCTTGTAGGTGGCACCCCTGAGGAAAATGCTAATATAACCCGAGGCATACTTAAGGGTGAAATTAAGGGTGGCAAGAGAAATACTGTCCTTATGAATGCAGGCGCAGCCCTATATATCGGTGGCAAAGCCGACTCCATCGCCAAGGGCGTCATCATGGCTGAAGAAATTCTCGATTCAGGGAAGGCATATGAAGCGTTAGAAAAATACATTAAAGAATCTAATTCGTAGGAAGAGCACATCTAAGCAGCCAAAACCTGCGACGCGATTTTCTGTATGAGCTATGTCGTAAGGAGGGACCCACTTGTGGGAGGATGCCTTACGACCAGACAGGTATTTGGTGCTTAGATGTATATTAGACATAAGATTAATTCATAAGAGGTACTACCATGAACGATTACGACACATTACAACAATACACTAGAGATTATAATTACATCCCTGTTAAGAAGGAGATTCTTTCAGATGTGACAACTCCTATTGAACTTCTTCGAATCCTAAGAGGCGTAAGCCCTCACGTTTTCATCCTAGAGAGCGTCATGGAGCAGGAAAGCTGGGGCAGATACACATTTCTTGGATACAACCCTAAGCTGTGCATTACCTGCAGCAACAACCATCTTAAGATATACGACGCTAACGGCGCCCTGGTACTTGAAGAAGTAGTCAGGGAACCTAAGGCTCATCTTAATGATATATTAGACAAATACAAGAGCCCTAAGCTTAAGGATTATCCTTCCTTTACAGGTGGACTTGTAGGTTATTTTTCATTTGACTATATCAAATACGCAGAGCCTAAGCTCAACCTCGATGCAGAGGATACAGAGGGCTTTAAGGATTTTGATTTGATGCTATTTGACAAGGTAATTGCCTTCGACAATCTGAAGCAGAAGATAGTAATAATTGCTAATGCATCAACTGATAATTTCAAGGAAAGCTATGAGCAGGCACTGACTGACATCGATGAGATTATTAAGCTTATACGAAATGGTAAGAAGGCGGACATTCCTAAGGGAGAGCTTTTGTCAGAATACAGAGCACTCTTTAGTGAAGAGGAGTTTTGCAAAAAGGTTAACAAGGCCAAGGATTACATTTACGAAGGAGACATATTCCAGGTTGTGCTTTCTAACAGATTAGAAGCTGACTTTAAGGGAAGCTTATTCGATACATATCGCATCCTAAGGACTCTTAATCCATCACCTTATATGTTTTATTTTAGCGGTGACGATATGGAGGTTGCAGGCGCAAGTCCAGAGACACTTGTTAAGCTAGAGGATGGGGTTTTACACACATTTCCACTAGCAGGGACAAGACCAAGAGGCAAGGATGAGAGTGAAGATAAGAGACTAGAGGAAGAGCTTCTAAGGGATGAGAAGGAGCTTAGCGAGCACAATATGCTTGTTGACCTTGGCAGGAACGACATCGGAAGAATCTCTAAGTTCGGCTCCGTTGACGTTGAGAAATATATGGAGGTTCAGCGCTTCTCTCATGTGATGCATATAGGTTCAACAGTTAGAGGTGAGATTAGCGATAACAAGAGCCCTGTTGATGTAATTGACGCAATTCTTCCGGCTGGCACATTGTCCGGTGCGCCGAAGATTAGAGCCTGCGAGATTATTAATGAGCTAGAGAATAATAAGCGCGGCATATACGGTGGCGCCATAGGATATATTGACTTTACAGGGAATCTCGATACGGCCATAGCCATTAGGATTGCCTACAATAAGAATGACAAGGTGTTCGTTCGCTCAGGCGCCGGAATCGTTGCAGATTCTAACCCTGTAAGCGAATATAATGAGTGCATTAACAAGGCGAAGGCTGTAATGCTTTCCATTGAGAAGGCATCTAAGATGGAGGACTAGTTATGATTTTACTAATAGATAATTACGACAGCTTCTCATATAATCTCTATCAGATGTTGGGAAGTATAAGTGCTGACATAAGGGTTGTACGAAATGATGATATTAGCCTGCCTGAGATTAGAAGAATGGCAGACCACATAATATTAAGTCCTGGTCCAGGGCGTCCAGATAAAGCAGGAATATGCGAGGATGTGGTAAGAGAATTTGCAGGCAAGATTCCTATCCTTGGAGTGTGCCTTGGTCATCAGGCAATATGCGAAGCATTTGGGGCAAATGTTGATTATGCATCCCGTCTTATGCATGGTAAGAAGTCAGTTGCAAGCATTGATAATTCTTGTAAGATATTTGCAGGGCTAGATGAAGAAATAGAGGTTGCAAGATATCACTCTCTAAGTGTCTCTAGAAATAATATGCCAGCTGAATTGAAGATAATAGCAAGTGCTAATGATGATAATGAGATTATGGGTGTTAAGCATAGAGACTACGAAGTGTATGGATTACAATTCCATCCAGAGTCAATACTGACTCCAGATGGAAAGAAGATTCTAAGTAATTTTCTTAATCTATAGAAGCACTAATAATGACTTTATAGGCAATTACACTTATGTGTAGTTGCTTTTTTAATGTAAGGAATGACGTAATTATGTGGTTTGCTGCTTGTGTCTTGACACATAACTTTACATAGTACTTGACAGATGCCGCTTTTGCCTTTACACTAGTGTCTAAGTAACCAAAACCTGCGACGTATGAGGTATAAGTTATGAACGAAAAATGTGATGTAGTAATTGTGGGAACTGGAGCAGCAGGCCTGTTCTCGGCACTAACATTTCCAGAAGATGTTAATATCCATATGGTTACTAAGACAAAGGTAGATGAATCAGACTCTTACTTGGCACAGGGGGGAATCTCTGTGCTTCTCGACAAAGAGGACTACGAAGAATACTACAAGGACACCATGAAGGCAGGACACTTCGAGAACAAGAAGAATGCTGTCGAATTAATGATTAAGTCTTCTAAGGAAGTTATTGAATTGTTAATTGAGTATGGTGTGGACTTCGAGAAGGATAAGGAAGGTAATCTTGTATTTACCAAGGAGGGCGCTCATTCCAAGGCCAGAATATTATTCCACGAGGATGAGACTGGTCGCGAGATTACATCTACTTTGCTTAAGAGAGTTAAGGAGAGAGACAATATAACAATTCACGAATATACAACAATGATTGATGTCATCGCCAAGGATAATGTATGTGGTGGAATAGTTGTTGTTGATAAGAACCGAGAGCTTGCAGTAATAGAAGCCAAGGATGTTATATTAGCCTGCGGCGGAATCGGAGGACTGTATAAGAACTCTACGAATTTCCCACATCTTACAGGAGACGCAATTGGTATTGCAATTAAGCATAACGTGGATGTTGAGAATCTTGACTATGTGCAGATTCATCCAACCACCCTTTACACCAAGAACCCTGGAAGGCGATTCTTAATATCAGAATCTGTTCGTGGTGAGGGTGCAGTTCTTCTTGACAAATACGGTAACAGGTTCACAGATGAATTGCAGCCGAGAGATGTAGTTACGGCGGCAATTAGAGAGCAGATGCGTAAGGATGGAACTGATTATGTCCTAGAGGATATGAGGCCATTAGGTAAGCAGACTATTCTACATCATTTTCCTAATATATACGAAAGGTGCAAGCAGGAGGGATATGATGTGTTACATGACCCTATTCCTGTTGTGCCAGCCCAGCATTACCACATGGGCGGCGTCAAGGTTGACTTGAATAGTGAGTCATCCATGAAGGGCTTATATGTTGTGGGAGAAGCAAGCTGTAATGGAGTTCATGGTCGTAACAGACTTGCAAGTAATTCTCTTCTTGAAGCATTAGTATTTGCCAAAAGAGCAGCAGAAAATGTGACAAAGAGGGAAGACAAAGGCTTAGATAATTACGTCGTTGACTTTGAAGAGTATAAGGACTTAGATGAAGTCTTTGATGATTATAGAACTAGTACATTGAAGAAGATTAATAAATAGGATGGAGGAATCATGAATAATATCACAATGAAGTTAAATGTAGATAAGTATCTTCTTATGGCATTAGAGGAAGATATATCAAGCGAAGATGTATCGACTAATGCTGTAATGCCTGAGTATAAGAAGGGCACAGTTGATCTTATCTGTAAAGAGGATGGAATAATTGCAGGTCTTGATGTGTTCGGAAGGGTGTTCCATTTATTGGACACCTCTACTGAGGTCGATTACAAGGTTAAGGACGGCGACGAGGTTAAGAAGGGACAACTTATGGCTACGGTAACAGGAGATATAAGAGTGCTGTTATCAGGTGAGAGAGTTGCTCTTAACTATCTGCAGAGAATGAGTGGAATTGCTACTTATACAAGAAGTCTTGTTAAGCTTCTTGAAGGAAGTAATACCACACTACTTGATACAAGAAAGACTACACCTAATGCAAGAATATTTGAAAAATATGCAGTTAGAGTAGGTGGCGCTTCTAATCACAGATATAATCTATCAGATGGTGTAATGCTTAAAGACAATCACATTGGAGCGGCAGGAAGCATAACTAAGGCTGTAGCAATGGCTAAGGAGTATGCACCATTTGTAAGAAAGATTGAAGTAGAGGTTGAGTCTCTAGAGCAGGTTAAAGAAGCAGCCAACGCTGGAGCTGATATCATCATGCTTGATAATATGGATGTTGATACAATGAAAGAAGCAATTAAGATAATAGATGGCAGAGCCAAGACAGAATGCTCTGGTAATGTTACTAAGGAGAACATTGCCAAGCTTACAGATATTGGCGTTGATTATATATCAAGTGGAGCGCTTACACATTCGGCACCTATATTAGACATTTCACTTAAGGGGTTACATGCACTATGACAACTAAGGAAAGAAGAAAAGAGATACTTAACAAGTTAATAGAGGCAAAGGGTGCAGTTCCGGCTAAGGAGTTGGCTCTTGATTTCGGTGTAAGCCGACAGATTATTGTGGGTGATATGGCAATTATCCGCGCCCAATATCCTGAGATTATATCCACCAACAGAGGATATGTATATGGAGAGAAAAGCGCATATACACGGGAATTCAAGGTTAAGCATGGCCCAGATCGTGTTAAGGAAGAATTGACATTGATTGTAGATCATGGCGGAATTATAAGAAATGTTAGCATTAGCCATAGAGCTTATGGTAGAATAAGTGCCGAGATGAGTATAAGCTCGAGACAGGATGTAACAGAATTTGTAGACAGATTAGTAGACAGTAAATCTACATTACTTGGAAGTGTAACAAGTGGTTATCACTATCACTTAGTGGAGGCGGCAAGCGAAGAGCGCCTCGATTTGATAGAAGAGAAGCTTGATGAAGCGGGCTTCATTGTACCACTATTACCTTGGGAAAAGGAGTAAAACTATGACAGTAAAAGAAGTACAAGAAGAAATCATTAGACTTAAGAAGGAAAAGGATGTGTGCATCTTAGCTCACGCTTATCAGGACCAGGCGATTTTCGAAGTTGCCGACTACATCGGCGACTCTTTTGGTCTCAGCGTCCAAGGTCGCGATGCCGCCAATTCCAACATCATGATGTGTGGCGTTCGCTTCATGGCAGAGACCTGCAAGGTACTGTCTCCTGAGAAGAAGGTATATCTTCCTAATCCAATAGCAGGCTGCCCTATGGCAGAGCAGATGTCTGTAGAAGATTTGAGAGAAATGAAGAAAAAGTACCCAGGATATGCTGTTGTATGTTATATTAATACAACGACGGAGCTTAAAACCGAATGTGACTTATGCGTAACAAGCTCTTCTGCTGTAAGACTTGTTAAGAAGCTTAAGGAGGACAAGGTCTTATTTATACCAGATCCTAATCTTGGTTCATACGTGGCAAAAGAGATTCCAGAGAAGGAATTCGCATTTTACAATGGTGGATGTCCTAGACATATTATTATTACTCATGATGATGTACTTGCAGCTAAGAAGGCTCACCCAGGTGCCCTATTATTAGTACACCCTGAGTGCCGTCTAGAGGTTGTGGCAGAAGCTGACTTTATTGGCGCAACAACTGCTATTATGGATTATGCCAAGGAATCAGATGCTAAGGAATTCATTATTGGTACAGAGAATAGCATTGTTGAACATCTTCAATTTGATTGTCCTGACAAGATGTTCTATCCACTTTCTGTTAAGCTTTCATGTATGAATATGCGAGTAACTACTCTATTTGACATTTACAATACATTAAGAGGAGTAGGCGGCGAAGAGATTGTCCTCGATGATAAAATAATTGACAGTGCAAGAGTATGCATTGACAGAATGATAGAGGGATAGTAATGTCAGAAGAAATTAAGGAAAACCTTAAGAACCCTGAAGAGACTAATACTAATGAAGAGTCTAATACTAATGAAGAGTCTAATGCTTCAAAGGCAGATGTGAAGCCTAAGAAGTCTAAGGCCAGGAAAGTACTAGGCTACTGCGGATTCATTGTGGGAATAGTGGCTGTGCTATTCGTAGCTTGTATGTTCCTTAAGATGACAGAGCCAGTTAACGTGGCCAGTCTGCAGGGTATTTACAAAGAAAAGAATACATTAGATGTAGTAGTAATTGGCGCAAGCGAGGCTTACGCCAATTATTGTGCGCCTTTAGCTTATGAAGAATACGGCTATACATCATATTCTTATGGTGTATCAGGTGTGCCAGGAAGTCTCTATAAGTCAATGGTTAGAGAGGTTCTCGATAACCAGAATCCGAAGCTCATTGTTATTGAGATGAATGGTCTGTTGCAGCAGGATTATTATTATGACCGTCAGGGTAATCTCCATGGATATCTTGACAACATTAATTATGGCGACAACAGAGACGAAGCCATTGAGTATGCAGTTGCCGACAAGGATAAGGATGATTTCAAGACCATCAATTTCCTTAATGTGTACCATAATAGCTGGAAGGATTCTGGCAAATGTATAGCAACTCTCTTTACACGAATTGGAATGTTCCTTGAGCCTAAGTCTAATCTCAAGGGTTATTCCACAAGAGCTAAGATCGCTTCCGCTGATGATCTTGATATCACTAAGAGTAATCATTTTACAGATAAGAGCAGAATGATATTCGACGATTTAATGACATATTGTAATGAGAGAGGCCTTCAAAATGTGTTATTTGTGCGCTTCCCTCATATGAATAAGGATACTGAGCCTGAGATTGCCGAGGAATTAACTAATATGGCTAATGCCCATGGATATAAGTTCGTTGATTTTAGCCATTCTAAGGAAGAGGCTGGCATTGTTCCAGTTTATGATTACTATAATGATGAGCATTTTAACGCAAGAGGTGCAAGGAAATTCACATCATATTTTGGCAATTATCTTGTTAATAATTACGACCTTAAGGCTAACTATTCTGACGAGCTTAAGAAGAGCTGGGAGGATAGTGTAGCCAAAACTGAGGAAATATTGACTAGAGCAGAGCAGGATATTGATAAGAATTTGGGAAGAAATTATTATGAATTAAGTGTATACTTACCAAAGTGGTTTAAAGTGTAAGCTGTTAAGAAAGGACTTATCAGATGGAAAATGTGCTTGAGTGGTTAGAGGCTACGGCCAACAGACTACCTGACAAAATAGCATTTACAAGTGAAACAGATAGCGGTGAAGATGTTGAGGTTAGCTTTAAGGACGTTAGTAATAAAGCGAAAATCATAGCTTCACTTATTATAGAAGACGGTGACAAGACTCCTGTAGGAGTATTCTCCATGAGAAGTGCAACAACTCCAATTCTATTCATGGCATGTGCATATTCTAACAGAGCCTATGCTCCTATTGATATGGCGCTTCCTAAGGCAAGAATTGGCAAGATTCTTGATAACCTGTCACCTGATGTTATCTTAGTTGACAAGGAAAGCTTCGAGAGCTTCTCTAAGCTGGCGAAGGAATTATATGCTGACAAGACCTGGAAGGTTGTTGTAGTAGACTTTGGGTGTGACATTATTAGGACATATTCTGATTCTAATTATGATGCTCCGTCACAGGAAAACAAGATGACTGAGGAATCAATTGCTGAAGATAAGCTGTCTAAAGCAAGAGCTTCTCACAAGGGTGAGGATGCCTTATATATAATTCATACATCTGGCTCATCAGGCAGACCTAAGGGTGTTGTTACAAGCCACGAATCGCTCATTAATTACATTGACAGCTATGGTAAGGTTATGGGGATTGAAGAGAGTGACAGATTCGGTAACCAGTCGCCTCTTGATTATATAGCCGCCATTCGTGATATATATCTTCCATTAAAATACGGTGCTAGTTCATTTATTATTCCTAAGAAATATTTTATGGATCCTAATCAGCTATTTACATATCTTAATGATAAGAAGGTTACTTCAATTGGCTGGAGCGTATCGGCCCTTACAGTGCCACTTAGCTTGGGAGCCTTTGAAGAAGTAAAGCTTGATACATTAAGGAAGATTTGCTTCTCAGGTTCTGTAATGCCTTGCTCAGCACTTAAGGTATGGCAGGAGAATTTGCCAGATGCATTATTCGTCAACCAGTACGGCCCAACAGAAGCAACAGCAAGCTGTACATATTATGTGGTTGATCATAAGGTAGATGAATCAGAGGTTCTTCCTATTGGAAATGCTTATGATGGATATGATGTGTTCTTGACAGATTTAGAGGATGATAGTAAGGTAATTGCGAACGAAGATAAAGAAGGTCAGATCTGTGTTGCAGGAATATCTCTTGCAATTGGCTATTACAATGACCCAGACAGAACTAATGACAGCTTCGTTGTAAGAGAGCTTAGTGATGGCTCTAAGAAGAGAATATATAAGACTGGTGACATCGGCGTAATCCATAATGGATTATTCGAATTCCATGGAAGAATGGACAGACAGATTAAGCATATGGGTCACAGAGTCGAGCTTGATGAAGTGGAATGTGCAGCTAATTCTGTAGATAGCGTTACAGAGAGCTGTTGCATATATAAGAAGGAAAAGGAAAGCTTATTCTTATACTACTCCGGAGATGCAACTAAGAGGGATTTATCCTTAGCACTTCGCGAACTGATACCTGGATTTATGGTTCCTCGTAAGATAATTAAGCTAGATGAGCTTCCTAAGCTTCCAAATGGTAAGATTGATATTAGAACAGTAGAGGAGATGTAATTATGGAGACTAAAGAAACTATTATTGAGATTCTTGAAGAGATTAGACCTGACGTTGATTTTGAAAATGAGACATCACTTGTTGATGGCAATGTATTAGAGTCATTCGATATCGTATCACTTGTATCAGAATTATCTGATGAATTCGATATTACAATTAGACCTAAGGACCTTGTTCCTGCTAATTTCAACTCTGTTGATGCAATGGTTAATTTGGTTAATACTTTACAGGACGAATAATTATGAATACACCTTGTTATGTTTTTGATTTTGACAAATTCGAAGAGAGAGCGGTAGCTATTACAAGCGCACTGCCTAACATTCCCCTTACATATTCCATTAAGGCGAATCCGTTTTTGCTAGGCGACCTTCCTGATGAGATTGCTCACGTGGAGGTATGTTCACCAGGAGAGCTAGAGATATGTAAAATGCTTAATATCCCTGGCAGCAGAATTATCTATTCTGGTGTTGTTAAGGGCGAAGAGGATGTGCATGAGGCCTTAGAATATGGCGTTGATATTATTACATGCGAGAGCCTTCGTCATGCTGCCTTAATCCAGGAGGAAAATGTTAAGGTTAAGGCTCTTCTTCGACTCACAAGCGGCAATCAGTTCGGTATGTCTTATGAAGATATAGAATATATTATTGAGAATAGAGAAGAGCATTTTAGTAATCTTGATGTGATTGGTCTTCATTTCTATTCTGGAACACAGAAGAATCTTCGTAAGATTAATAAGGATTTGGAGAAGATTGACAAGGCCTTATCTTCCCTTAAGTCTAAGACTGGTTTTGAGCCACGACTTATTGAATACGGACCTGGACTTTGCGTAGAATATTTCCAAGGTGACAATAATGATGTGCTTGAGATGGAACATTTGTCAGAAGCAGCTGAAGTGCTTAAGAAGTTCTCTGACAAGTATCCTCTAGGTGTAGAGATGGGAAGATTCCTTGCAGCACCAACTGGCTCCTTCTTCACTAAGGTTGTAGATAAGAAGAATAGTATGGATACTGACTATCTTCTTGTTGATGGTGGCATTCATCATCTTAATTATTTTGGTCAGAAGATGGCAATGGAGGTTCCTCCAATTAGCACTATTAGTAATGGATATAAATACAGTATCGAAGAGATGGAAGCTCACAAGGGTAATGTGAGGAAGAATTCCTTCGAGGCTGATTATTGTATATGTGGAAGCTTGTGTACAGTTGCGGATGTTCTTGTTCGCGAAGCAACACTTCCAGAGCTTAATGTGGGAGATGTAATATGCTTCGAACGCTGTGGTGCCTACTCTGTAACAGAGGCGCCTGCCCTGTTTTTATCAAGGGAATTACCAAGCATTTTCACTAAGAGAGGGGATAAATATACCCTGGTTAGAGATGTGGTGAAAGCATCTAAGATTAATGTAAAAGGATTATAGAAAGTGGAGCTGATATCGTTACAATATGCGGCATTCGTATTGGTGTCAGTAGTACTCTATTATGTTATCCCTAAGAAATACAGATGGATAGTTCTACTTGCAGGAAGCTTGTTCTACTATGTATATGTGTGCAAATTCTACGTGGGATTTATATTGTTTACTATTGTTTCGACCTATACAATTGCCCGCATAATAGATGGTCAATTAGTCAAAGAGACTGCTATAGTCAAGTCCCATAAAGAGGACTGGGACAGACAGACAAGAAAACAATATAAAGCTAAGGGAAGAAAGAAAAGGGCTGCTTTACTCATACTAGGGTTAGTCCTTAATTTTGGTATATTGGCATTCCTAAAATACATTCCATATGCCTCGCTACTTGGACTTCTTCTTCCTCTTGGAATCTCTTTCTATACATTCCAGTCAATGGGATATCTTATTGATGTATATAGGGAGAAGACGAAGCCAGAGACTAACATTGCAAGGTTTGCTCTCTTCGTATCCTTCTTTCCGCAGATTATTCAGGGACCTATTGCAGTATATGATGACTTAGCCAAGCAATTGTACGTAGGTCACAAGTTCGATATTGAAAATATTAAGAAGGGCCTACTCCTAATTCTATGGGGTATGCTCAAGAAAATGGTAATTGCAGATAGAGCATTAGCTTTAGTTAATCTTGTAACTAAGGATTCTGCTACTTATACAGGAAGCTATATATTATTTGCAGTTATATTATATGCTTTGCAGCTGTATTGTGATTTCTCTGGAGGAATTGATATTATTCGCGGTGTTGCGAATCTCTTTGGAATTAATATGGCAGAGAACTTTAGAAGACCATATTTTTCAACAAGCCTTACAGAGTATTGGCATAGATGGCATATTACACTTGGTAACTGGTGTAGGAATTACATATTCTATCCATTATCAATTTCCAAGAAGTTCCTTAATTTCGGTAAATGGTTAAAACCAAAATTCGGAAAGCACATTGCCAAGGTATTTCCTGGATGTGTAGCCAGTCTTCTTACATTTATTGTAATCGGTGTATGGCATGGCTCTAATCTTAAGTACCTTTACTTTGGACTTTGGAATGGAATTGTAATAATGCTAGCTGAGCTTTTCGCTCCAATAAATGAGAGGATAGCAGATAAGTTCTTCGGAGTAACCAAGCTTAAGAGAAAAGGTGCCTTTGCAACTGTTGTATCAGTTATATGGACATTTATCCTTGTGCTTGTGGGATATTATTTCGATGTGGCACAAGGGGCAATGGATGCATTCGACATGCTCTTTAGAAGTGTAACTGACTTCCATATTACGAATTTTGCATGGAGTAATTTCTATTTCCTACTGAAGGCAAGTGGACTTGAAACAAGTGATTTCTATATTATATTAATTGGTGCCATAAGCCTATTCTTCATAAGCTTATACAAGGAGAAGAAGAAGGTAGAGGACTTAAGAGAGGTTATACTATCTACTAAGACAGCTGCAAGATTCTGGATAATTGCCTTAGGACTGGTTATCCTAATCTTCTTTGGCTACTACGGCTCAGGCATCGACCCAGCGGAGTTTGTGTATATGCAGTTCTAGGGAGAAAATATGGCAAGACTAGATAGACAATATTGTGATATATGTTCTAGCGTCCTTCCGTCCTTTGGTTACATGCGCCTTGCAGACGGCAGCATGTGCATGGACTGCAATAAGAAGATATCCCCATTTCTTAAGGGCGTTAAGGACCTTACTGTTGAAGATATGAAGCGCCATCTTAAGTACAGGCAGGACAATATGAAGAAGCTTGATGAGTTCAAGTCGGCAATTAGCTTCGGATATGATAAGAAGATATATATAGATCCTTATATGGCGGCTTTCGTTATAACCCCTAACAGATTAGAGGAGATAGCCGTTGACAATCCTGATGTGATTTCTCTTCATGATGTAATAGAGACAGATACGCTAATTAAGGAATACAAGAAGGAACAGTTTGGCAAGGACGAGGAAGGCCGAAGAATCAGATATTTTCCTCCTCGTATCAATTATTATTATGATTTCATAACAACAATTAGACTTAGAAGTGAATGGTTCGATGAAGTTAGTCTTAGCCTTAATGGAAAAACCGTAGAGGGTCGTGATTCCATAATGTATAGACGATGTAACAGTATGGCTAAGCAACTCAAAGACACCCTGATGGTTGATAATAACATTTTCAATAGGAAAATGGGAAGTAAGAGTCATCATACATTCAGGTTATAGAAGAGAGTGTAATAGGAACAATCACACATTTCATTTATATCAAAGTGCTTATTATGACAGTAAGCACTTATTTTTTTATATAAATATTTCTTCAAATATGTTATAGTTACTTTAGGTGTGTGCGTTCTTCAATGCACCATATCATAAAGGGATTTTTTACATAATAGGAGAAGCGCTTATGGAGTTCATAAAACAGCATCGTCTTTTATCAATAATTTTAGGCGGAATTATATTGATAATTCTTGCTTTTGTAATTCTTTTTACAGTGTTGTCGTTTACGACGGAGACTGTGACAGAGCCTATTACATTTCAGGAAAAATACATTCAGATAGAGGGTAAGATTAATAATCTTGTTGTGGAGGAGCCTGTAAGGGAAGGCTTTAAGGTTGATTTGATGTCATATACTGATAAGGTGAAGCAGGACTACGACATGAGTGTTGATGACAAGGACAAATTCATGACATTTGCCAGAACAGTTGACAAAGAATCGGTACAGTCTAAGATGCATGTATTAGCATTCTATGGCAAGGTTAAGAAGCAATATGATGAGGATGTTGCCAATAATTTCTTTACTCCAGATTCGAAGGCTGCAGTTGATAAGCTTTTTGAAGACTATAATGCGGCATTTCGTGAGAATAGGTACCAGGAGGCTTATAACTTGCTTGATACCATTTCAGGACATTTGTCAGTTAAGATTAATGAGAAGGGTGAGGTAGTTCAGGCTCAGCCACAGCCGGCAGCGGAAGCACAGGCGGCGGCACCAGGACAGGACCCTAATAATCCTAATAACCCTGCACCAACATCTAACGCAACGGGAAGAGCATATCATCCAGAGGCTAAGGCAGGAGACCAGATAACAGACCCAATTAATGGTAATCCGGGAGTTGTTGCTAACAATGGTATCGAGGTATACAAGCTTCCGAACGAGATTACATATTCATATATGACCAAGGAAGACTTCGTGCAAATGTGTATCGAGGATGGAATGCCTGAACGTCTTGCTAGACAGATGGCAGATGCCATGGCCAATGAGCAGGGCTTAATAACAATTGGAGTTGATGAGGATGGTACTTATCATTAGATGCAGATAGGAGATTAGTTAATTGAGTTACGCAGATAAATTATTTGTGAAAATGTGTCAGGATATCATTGATGGTGGAATTAGCACTGAGGGTGAGAAGGTTCGTCCTATATGGACTGACACAGGTGAAAGCGCATATACAATTAAAGGTTTTGCAGTTGTTAATCGATATGACTTAAGTAAAGAATTTCCAGCTCTTACTCTTAGACGTACAGCGATAAAGAGTGCTACTAATGAGATGCTTTGGATATGGCAGAAGAAGTCGAATAATATTAATGATCTTAAGTCAAGTGTATGGGATGAATGGGCAAGTGCAGATGGCTCAATTGGTAAGGCCTATGGCTATCAGATTGGCAAGCCTTATGCCCACCATGTATATAAGGATGAAGAGGATTTGAGTGATTATCCGTCTGCTGAGATTAAGGATGTGGATTGCGATACTGACAAGGGAATTGTCTCTAAGAAATATGTATTCTTAGACCAGGTGGATGGTGCAAGATATGACCTTAAGAACAATCCATTTTCCAGAAGGATAATTGTTAATATGTACAACCTAGAGGAGCTTCACGATATGCACCTGTATCCTTGTGCATATTCTATGACCTTCAACGTGACAACCTCTAAGAGTGGAGAGCTTGTGCTTAATGGAATACTTAATCAGCGTTCACAGGACATATTAGCGGCCAACAATTGGAATGTGTGTCAGTACAGCGTGCTGCTTCATATGCTTGCTAGAGACTGTGACATGCAGGTGGGAGAGCTGGTGCATGTTATTGCAGATGCCCACATATATGACAGACATGTTGACTTGATTAAGGAATTAATAAGCAGAGAGCAATATGATGCACCAACATTTACACTGAATCCTGAGAAGAAGAATTTCTATGAATTTAGTGAGGATGACATTGTATTAGAGAATTACAAGACTGGCGAGCAGATTAGGAATATTCCGATAGCTGTATAGGAGGAACAATGAAACTTATAGCGGCGGTTGATAGAAACTGGGGCATTGGCCTTAACAACAAGCTTCTTATTAGCATTCCAGAGGACATGAAGTTCTTTAGGAATACAACTATGGGAAATGTTGTTGTGATGGGAAGGAAGACATTAGATAGCTTCCCTAATGGCAAGCCTCTTAAGGATAGAATCAATATAGTACTTACCAGAGATAAGAATTATAAGGTGGATGGCGCTATAGTGTGTCACACCAAGGAAGAAGTACTAGAAGAGATTGAGAAATACGATACTAATAATGTATATATAATTGGCGGAGAAAGTATATATCGTCTCTTTGAAGGCGAATGCGATACTGCTTTAATTACGAAGATTGATTTTGAATACGAAGCAGACGCATTTTTCCCTAACCTAGAGGAACTAGGATGGGAGCTGGCAGAAGAATCAGAAGAGCAGACGTATTTTGATATTATATACAATTTCTGTACATTTAAATGTAATAGATAGGTGGATTTCATGGGAATTACAGGTAGAAAATTATTCGTTAAAGCATTACTTGAGGAAGGTGTAGATACAGTATTTGCATATCCTGGAGGAATGGTAACAGATATAGTAGATGAATTATATAAGACTCCTGAGATTAAGGTAGTGCTTCCTCGTCACGAGCAGGCCCTTATTCATGAGGCGGAAGGATATGCAAGAGCAACAGGCAAGGTTGCTGTATGTATTGTTACATCAGGTCCTGGTGCAACTAATACAATTACAGGTATTGCTGATGCATTTTATGACAGTATTCCTCTTGTGGTATTCACAGGACAGGTGCCTCAGGACCTTATTGGTAATGATGCCTTCCAGGAGGTTGATATTGTAGGAATGACACGCTCTGTCACTAAGTATGGTGTTACAGTAAGAGACAGGGATTTACTTGGCAGAACTATTAAGATGGCATTTCAGATTGCCCCAACAGGTAAGCCAGGTCCTGTACTTATTGATTTGCCTAAGGATATACAGGTGGCTTCTGGCGATGCAGAATACCCATCTTATGTAGATATTCGTGGATATAAGCCTAATAATAGTGTTCATATTGGTCAGCTTAAGAAAGCATACAAGGTTCTTAAGGGAGCCAAGCGACCAATGATACTTGTGGGTGGAGGAATCAACATTTCCCATGCCAATGATGAACTTAAGGAATTCGTAGAGAAGACTAAGATACCTGTTGTTACAACCATAATGGGTAAGGGTGCGCTGGATTATGACAATGAGTACTATGTGGGCAACTGTGGAATGCATGGAAGGTTTGCAGCTAACAAAGCAGTTGTTAATTGCGATGTATTGTTCTCGGTTGGAACAAGATTCAACGATAGAATTACTGGGGCTTTAAGCGAATTTGCCCAGGATGCAGCAATTATTCATATTGATATCGATACAGCATCAATTTCTAGAAATGTTATTGTTGACGTTCCTATTGTATGTGACGCCAAGGCAGCATTAGAGAAACTAAATGAATGGGCTGAGCCTATGGATACAGCTGACTGGCTAAAGAGGATTGCCGATTGGGAGAAAGAGAATCCACTTGAGATGAGAAAAGATTTGGGCTTGTGTCCTCAGAGCATTATGGAAGGAATCAATGAGGTATTTCCAGAGGGAATAGTTACAACAGATGTAGGTCAGCATCAGATGTGGGCTACACAGTTTATCAATATTAATTCCAAGAAGCAGATGATAACATCTGGTGGTCTTGGAACAATGGGATTTGGCTTTCCGGCAGCAATCGGTGCCAAGATAGGATGTCCAGATTCAGATGTTGTATGCATCACTGGTGACGGTGGAATGCAGATGAATATGCAGGAACTTGCCACAGCTATGATTGAGAAGGCCAACATTACTGTATGTATTATTAATAATGGTTATCTCGGAATGGTAAGGCAGATGCAGCAGTTATTCTATGGCAAGAGATACAAGATTACTTGCTTAAAGCGCAATATAGATTGTCCTGATGAATGTAAGGGTCCTGGTCCACAGTGTCCTGAGTATCTGCCTGATTTTGTCAAATGGGCAGAAAGCTATGGTGCATTAGGACTTAGAGTTACTGACCCAACACAGATTGAAGATGCTCTTAGGGAAGCTAAGGCTAATGATAAGACAACAATCATTGAATTCATTATCGCCAGCGACGAATTAGTTCTTCCAATGGTTAAGGGCGGAGATGCTATGTCGGAGATGATTTTGAAGTAATATTAGAGGTATAAACTATGTATGATATGTATGAAATACGTGACAGAATTCAAATAAGGGACAGATGGATTGCGCTTTATGTCGAGAACCAGGTGGGTGTTCTTGCCAAGGTGTCAGGCTTGTTCTCTGGCAAAAGCTACAATTTACAGAGCTTAACAGTAGGAACAACTGAGCACGAAGACGTATCAAGGATGACTATTTGTGTAAAAAGTGACGATATAACATTTGAACAAATTAAGAAACAGCTTAATCGTATGGTTGAGGTAATTAAGGTAATTGATATTACAACTGCACCTTTACATATGAAGGAGCTTCTGTATGCTAGAATTGATGACATTACTGCAGATGAGATGTATCAGATATTCCATCTCGCAGAGGTATTCAAGGTTAGGGTGTGTGATGCAGGAGAGGATTCGCTTATATTAGAGTGCCTTCTTACAACAGAATCCAATGATGAATTAATCAAGCTTCTTAAGAAGAAGTATAAGAAGGTATCTATTGTAAGAGGTGGCGCCGTTGCCATGGAATCAATTTCAATATGTAAGAGGTAGTTTCGTTACGGGGAGTCGTATCATTAAGTGAGAGGTGACTTATATGAGAAGACGTACTATTTTGACAAGAATTATATCAGTAGCGTTGTCCATCGTGCTTGTTGCCGCTTGCATGGGCGTTACTTCTTATGCTGAAACTGTTCAGGACTTAGAGAATAAGAAGCAACAGGCTGTTAATGAGAAGAAGCAGTTAGAGAAGGAATCTAACCAGCTATATTCCGATTACAGAGATGTGACAAGTCAGTATAATGACCTTAAGTCTAAGGTGGATGCTCTTGACAGATCTGTTGAAGAGGCGTCACAGGAGCTTGCTTATCTTAGTCAACAGTTGTCAGATGCTAAGGTTAATCAGGCTAAGATGGAGCAGATTATGAAGCTTCATATCAAGTATATGTATGAGAATGATGCTATGAATATGCTTGAAATGTTACTTGAAAGTGGCTCCATATCTGAACTTTTTGAGAAGATAGAATATCTTAATATCATTGTAAAATATGATCGACAGATTATGGATGAGTATAAGAAGACTCAGCAGGATATAACTGCTAAGACAACCCAGCTGTCAGAGAAGAGAGCTTCGTTAGAGGCCCAGTCTAATGAACTTAGCACTCAAAAGCAGGAGCTTAAGAAATTAGTTGATAGTGCAGGAGCTGAATTAAGTGGCAAGAATGCTGAGGTTAATAATGCTCAGGCTGAGATTAATGCTTATGATAAGAGAATTGCTGAGATGAAGCAATATGAGAGACAGCTTGCATCTACTAATGCGGCTAGTCAGGAAGCATTAAGAAGACAGATAGGTAACTTCGATAATACAGAGGATACGTCAGGTGCTTATAGCGGATATTCCCAGGATGACTTATATCTTCTTGCGGCAATTATTCATGCAGAGGCAGAGGGTGAGCCTTACGAAGGTAAGATAGCAGTTGGTTCTGTTGTTATGAACAGAGTATTTAGCTCTAAGTTCCCTAATACAATATCAGGTGTTGTATATCAGAACAACCAGTTTGAACCAGCAAGATCAGGAAGGCTTCAGTTAATCCTTGACAGAGGTCCTAACCCAGATTGCTTTGAAGCAGCAAGAGAAGTGCTTGCAGGAACCCGCAATACCCATAGATTATTCTTCTGGGCACTGTGGCTCGCAGAGCAAAGAGGTCTTATTGGTAACATGGAAGGGGAAATCATAGGAACACAATTTTTCTTCTAGGAATAAATTGTTCTATTGCATTAAATGCATATTATGATATAATAAATGTTGAGCATAAGCTCAGTACTACAAAACAGAGAGTAATCTCTATTTAATAAAATAATCAAAGTGAATGAAGCATACTTAATCTCGAAAGAGGTGGGGTATGCTTTTTTGTATGTTTTTTTAAATGAAGTTACTCAGATGACAAGAAAAAAGGAGGAAACATTATGGCTTGTTTTTTAGTACCTGCAGCAGAGGCAATTGTTGCAACAGTTGTTGAGAAAGCAGTTGAGAAGAAAGAAGAGAATCAGGAAAAGGAAGAATCTACAATTCAATCAAAGGAACAGGTAGCTAAGGTGCCTTTTAGCAGAAAGCTAAAGTGGCTTACTTATTTACTTTGGGGAGGTGCTCTTCTTTTGGCGTTTGAACATGTATGGCATGGTGAGGTTGTTCCATGGTTCCCATTCTTAACCGCCATGGATAATCCAGGTGATATGGCAGAAATGTTTGGAGAAATGGCAACAGTTGGTGTGACAATGGCAGTATTAGTTACAGTTGTTTGGATTGCTATGTGCTTTATCTCAGATGCAATTGTTAAGAGAACATCTAACAGTATGTCACGCAGCACTAATGTATAGACAGGAGGTATTGATAATGACTTTATTACTTACAGTATTTGCTGCAGTAATTACAACAGCAATATGGTATAACAGAAAAAATGATGATATGAGACTTGGTATCCTATGCTTTATGTTCTGGGGTGCATCTATTATGTGGTTGGTTGATGCGATTTATGAATTCGTAGAACTACAGGCAGAATACTTTACACCAGCCCCAGAAGATATGCTTAACGACGCATTTCTTGGACTGTCAGTAATCGCATTTGCACTTGTAGTATGGGTTGTAAGACTTCTTATCTTAGATCCAAAGGGAGTTATTAAGAAAGCCCTTACTAAGAACAGCACAAAAGAAGATAAAGAGGTTGTAACACAAGCATCAAGCAAATAATACAAAAGAAGACAAAGAGGGCTGCCGATTGGCAGCCTGCTTTGTGTATGTCATAACAAATAATTATTAACTTATAGCTTCGCGATAGTTTCAACACCTTTGTCAATGTAGTCAACATCAAGTTCAAATATTTTTCCCTCGTCTGCTTTAGATGCAAATGCAGGGTCAAGTGGCATTTTGCCAAGAACATCTATGCCTAATTCCTTGGCTACTTCGTCAATGTGGCTTTCACCAAATACTTGCATCTTCTTACCACAGTCAGGACATTCTATGTAGCTATAATTCTCTACAACTCCAAGTACAGGAACATCCATCATTTCAGCCATATAATAAGCCTTCTTAACAATCATTCTAACAAGCTCTTGTGGAGATGTTACAATTACAATTCCATCAATTGGAAGTGACTGGAATACTGTTAGTGGTACGTCGCCTGTTCCAGGAGGCATATCTACAAGAAGATAATCAAGCTCTCCCCAGATAATATCTGTCCAGAATTGCTTAACTGCGCCAGCGATAACAGGACCACGCCATACAACAGGTTTTTCTTCATCTTCGAGAAGAAGATTGATTGACATAATCTTAGTGCCATCTTCAGCTTCAATTGGATATGTTCCATCCTCAACTGCTTCAGCAGGTCCGTGAACTCCGAACATTTTAGGGATAGATGGTCCAGTAATATCAGCATCTAGGATTCCAACCTTCTTGCCCTGCTTTCTTAGCTTTGCAGCGAGAGTAGATGTAACAAAGCTCTTACCAACGCCACCTTTGCCAGATACAACACCAATTACATGCTTGATGTTAGATAGTGGGTTCATATCCTCTAAGAAGCTTTCCTTTGCCTTAGATGGACATCCCTCACAGCTTTCTCTGTCGCAGCTTGATGCGCTGCTACAATTATCTCTTTCTTCGCTCATTATTATTTCCTCCTAATCTATTTATTGATAATAAGATTTATGCTTTTGGTTTTTATGTTTGTTTTCTCTTGTGGCTTTTTACATAATTTTTTCAAGTTCTTTTGCGTAGTCTCCTGTAATCACACCTTTTTCTGTAATGATTGCACTGATTAATTCATGACTTGTCACGTCAAATGCTGGGTTATATACCTTAACTTTTTCATGTGACATTTCATTATTATACCACATTTTCGTAACCTCGGAAGCATTGCGCTGCTCGATTACAATATCCTTACCGCTAGGGATGCTCATGTCGATTGAAGAGGTTGGGGCGCATATATACACAGGGACATTGTAGTGCTTGGCGATAATTGCAAGGCCATTAGTTCCTATCTTGTTAGCAACATCTCCGTTAGCAGCAACTCTGTCGCAGCCCACGAACACTTCATTAATCTGACCAGAAGCCATAAGAGAAGCCACCATGTTATCGCATTGAAGAGTAGTGTCGATGCCGCTTTCCATAAGTTCATAAGCTGTAAGTCGCGCGCCCTGCAGCAATGGTCTTGTTTCGTCACAGAACACTTTGAACTGCATTCCATTTTCGTGAGCTAAGTAGATTGGTGCTGTAGCTGTTCCGTATCGTACAGTCGCAAGTCTTCCTGCGTTGCAATGTGTGAGAATACCATCGCCTTCATGGATAAATTGGATGCCATTTTCACCAATTGTTTTACATACCTGAATGTCATTTTCCCAAATGTGTAAAGCCTTTGTTTTGAGGACATAGGCTAAGTTGCCGCGAAGGGTGTCATCTAATATGATGTCGAATAATGATTTGCTGTCGTAACTGCACTGGAATCTGTGCATGGTGAAGCGGTCAAGCTCTTTTATCATCTCATTAAGTGCCCATGACAGATTAACTGCCGTTGGCCTTGCCGACTCTAAATGGTTAGAGCATCTAATATACTCCTTAACATAATCGCCCAAGGTAGCACCGTCGATTCTAACTCCAAGCACATACATAGAAAGGGCAGCGAATACACCAATTGCTGGAGCGCCTCTTACCTCAAGCTTGGCGATTGCAGTGAACATATCATCAAGATTAATTGTGCTCTTGATAAGCAGTTCATTGGGCAGCTTCGTCTGGTCTATGTATTTTACCTCGTTTGTTTCTTCATCAAGCCATAATGTATCAACAAGTTCTGACATATAATCTCCAATCTGTTACATTCCTGGTAACTTTAAGTCGTCCATCTGTATAATATGTAATATTACTGGCAACACCAACACCTACATCTTCTTATAGGCTTCTATAAATATATGTTTAACTGTATCCTCAAGATTGTCAATCTTGTCTAAATACTTCTTGTATATGATACCGCCAGCCATAGTAGGGTGGCCGCCGCCGTTACCAATGTCTTGTAAAGCAAGGCGAATAAGGTTCCCGGCATGTACATTGTTATCTTCACTTCGAATAGAGAATTTCACAACATCATCAAGCTTAGAATACACAACTGATATCTTAACCTCCTTAGTAGATAGCAGGAAGTCGGATATAATTGCAACAAGAGTTGAAGGACACTGGAAAGGTATGTATGCGAATCCGAACTCGTCAGTAGTTACAACATTATTGATAGCTGCCTTGAATGCCTTGAAGTCATCAAGCTCTAACTGGTTTTGGTTAATATAAGTAACCTGCTCATAATCAGCATATTCGAATACAGCATCAAACATCTGAATATCGAATCTTGTACATCCTCTGTTGAAGTCATTAGTATCCATCTTGAGTCCATAACACAGTGCTGAGGCAACATCCTTAGACATAGTGATTCCAGCTTCAACATAGTATGAAATAATAATACTTGCACATGCTCCAACAGGCCTAATATCGCTCCACTCGTAGCGTACATCATTGAACACTGGGTGATGGTCAATGCAATACACATCATCTCCACAGTTCAATGCAATATTGGCATTGTTGAGCTGAGAGTCAACAAGTATGTTAATGGCGTTAAAGAACTGATTTTCATAATTTGTTCTTGGGCTTGCCTTAATATTGAATACCTTAAGCATCTGAATAAGGCTTGCCCTTTCAATAACACCACCATAGCATATAACGCAGTCGATGCCATAATGCTTCAATAGTTCAGACAAACCGTAGGCGCTTGCGAAGGCGTCAGGGTCCGGGAAATCGTGGGTATGTATAAATACCTGTTTTGTTTTGAAATGATTTAATTGCTCTTCTGTAAACATGACTAGATAATAGCATAAAAATAACTTGCTGAAAACCACAAAAAAGACTTACTACAAAATCCCCAAAAACACTTGCCATAAAACCCCCAAAAACACTTACTACAAAAACCCAAAAAATACTTGCTGAAAACCTTTATAAATAGGTTTATTTGTGATATAATCTAAAAAGTTTTGGAAAAATGAGTAAGGAGAATGATTATGAAACACGTTAAGACACTTAACACTAAGAAGCTTTCTAACACAGTTAAGAAGGGTGGATGTGGCGAATGCCAGACATCTTGCCAGTCTGCTTGCAAGACAAGCTGTACTGTTGGTAATCAAAAGTGCGAGAATAAATAATACATAAGTTAAGTTGATTATTAGATTTCAATGAACTGACCGTTGTTCTAATAGACGGTCGGTTTGTGTTGTAAAAAAATAAATATAAAGAGAATGATAAAATGATACATCAATACAAAAACAATGGTTACAATATTGTAATGGATGTGAACTCAGGTGCCATTCATGTAGTTGATGATTTTGTATACGATTTGATTAAGGTGGCAGACGACATGCTACAAGACATTTCCGACAATAATAATGAAGAAATGTCTAATACAAAGGACAGCATTAAGAACACCGCATGGTCTAAGCTTGACAAATCTGCTCTAATATCCAAGTTCAAGGATATATACGAAGAGGATTATAAGAATCTTCCTGATGAAGAGCTTCAAGAGGCTCTAGATGAGATAGAAGAGCTTATTAATAATGAAGAGCTATTCACTGAGGATGTATATAGGGAGCCAATTGCCAATTACAAGGCAAGACCAACTGTTGTCAAGGCCTTATGTTTACATGTTGCCCATGATTGTAATCTTGCCTGTAGATATTGCTTCGCTGGCAAAGGCGAATACCAGGGCGAAAAAGAGATTATGAGCTTAGAGGTGGGCAAGAAAGCCTTAGATTTTCTAGTAGAGAATTCAGGAAACAGACGCAACCTAGAAGTGGATTTCTTCGGTGGCGAGCCACTGCTTAATTTCGAGGTTGTTAAAGAGCTTGTCGCTTATGGCAGAAGCATTGAGAAGGCTAAGGATAAGCATTTTAGATTTACCCTGACCACCAATGGTGTGCTCCTTAACGATGAGGTAATGAAGTTCGCCAATGAGAATATGGACAATGTGGTCCTTTCCATTGATGGACGTAAGAGTATACACGATATGATGCGCCCATTTCCAAGTGGCGACGGCAGCTACGATTTGATTGTTCCTAAGTTCATCAAATTCGCTGATAGCAGAGGCCAGGACAAATATTATGTGAGAGGAACCTTCACACACAATAATCTGGACTTTTCTGAGGATGTGCTGAATCTTGCCAACCTTGGCTTCAAGCAGATATCTGTTGAGCCGGTGGTGGCTAAGGATACAGACGATTACGCCATCAGGGAAGAGGATTTGCCTAAATTATATGAAGAATATGACAACCTGGCCAAGGAGATGGTTAGGCGTCATGGAACTGACGAAGAATTCAATTTCTTCCATTATATGATTGATTTAGAGGGAGGACCTTGTGTATACAAGAGACTTAGCGGCTGCGGCTCCGGCACAGAATATCTGGCTGTGACGCCAACTGGTGAGCTTTATCCTTGTCATCAATTTGTGGGCAATACTGATTTCATTATGGGAAATGTTGATACAGGCATTACCAACACTGATATAAGAGATGAGTTCAAAGAATGCAATGTATATGCCAAGGATTCCTGCAAAGACTGCTTTGCGAAATTCTATTGCAGTGGTGGCTGTGCTGCTAACGCATTTAACTTCACAGGCGACATCAAGGGAGCTTATGACATAGGCTGTAAGCTTCAGAGAAAGCGTGTTGAGAATGCCATAATGATTAAGGCAGCAACCGCTGACACATAATATTTGCCAGAATTATGATTAAAGCGGCAACCGCCGACACAGAATAAGAAGTAATAATAATAACTAAGAAGAATAACTAGTGACATAGATGAATAAAAGATAGGAGAGAAGAAATGAAGAATATGAAGAAAGGACAGGCGATAGCGTGGTTGATAGCATTCGTATTGCTAACAGCAATATTAATATACGAAGCGTCCTTAATTCTATCGTCTACTGGAAAAGGAGCGGATCAGAACATCAAGCTCGGTCTTGACCTTGCCGGTGGTGTAAGTATTACTTACGAGGTAGAGGGTGATACTCCAACAGAGGAGCAGATGAATGACACTATCTACAAGCTCCAGCAACGTATTGAGAATGACCTAGGTAGTTCTCAGACTACAGAAGCTAGTGTATATAAGGTAGGAGACAGACGTATCGCTGTCGAAATTCCAGGTGTAACAGATGCTAACGCAATATTAGAGCAGTTAGGAACACCAGGTGATTTGTATTTTATAGCACAGACTAATTCCGCTGGAGAAGAGAATTATTCTTATGATTCTACTACAGGCGGTTATAAGCTTAACAGGGATTTGGCATCGTTACAGGCAGATGGCTCTGTTGTAGTTAACGGTTCTCAGATAAGCTCTGCAAGTGCAGGATATAATACTAATCAGACAACTAACGCCAAGGACCCAGTTGTATCAATCACAATGACACCAGAGGGTGCCAAAGCATTTGGTGAGGCAACAACTAAGGCTTATCAGGCTGGCGAGTCAATTGGTATCTATTACGATGGACAATTCGTAAGCGTTCCTAAGGTAAATGCGGCTATCACAGATGGTAACTGTATTATAGAAGGAATGTCTTCTATTGAAGAAGCAGAGAAGCTTGCTTCATATATTAGAATTGGTGGACTTGACATTAAGCTTCAGGAAGTACAATCTCAGGTTGTAGGTGCTCAGCTTGGTTCTGATGCCCTATCAAGTAGTTTGCTTGCAGGACTTATTGGTCTAGTTGCCGTAATTATCTTCATGCTTATTATGTATAGACTTCCAGGCTTTACAGCATCACTTGCATTGGTATTCTATACAGCATTAGTAATATTTATTATATGGGCATTTGACATAACACTTACACTTCCTGGTATCGCAGGTATTATCCTGTCCGTGGGAATGGCGGTGGATGCAAATGTTATCATATTTGCCAGAATTAAAGAAGAAATTGCATCAGGACATGATGCTAACAGTGCCGTACAGGCAGGTTTCAAGAAGGCCTTGTCGGCTATCTTAGATGGTAACGTAACAACACTTATTGCGGCAGCAGTTCTATACTTTATCGGTTCAGGTACTGTTAAGGGATTCGCTGTAACACTTGCAATTGGTGTAGTTCTATCAATGTTTACAGCACTTGTTGTAACAAGAATTCTTCTTAATGTATCTGTTGCATTTGGACTTGTTAGTCCTAATATGTACGGTAAGGCTAAGAAGAGAAAGCCTATTAATTTCATTGGCAAGAAGACAATATTCTTCTGCGCATCAGCAATTATTATTGCTGCCGGACTTATTGGAATGGCTGTAAATGCTGGTATGGGTAATAAAGCACTTAATTACAGCTTAGAGTTCTCAGGTGGTACATCAACAACTGTTAACTTAGATAAGGAATACACTCTTGCTGAGGTGGATGACGAGATTGTTCCACTTGTTAGCAAGGTAACAGGTGATAATGATATTCAGACACAGCTTGTAGATGGAGCTAATCAGGTTGTAATCAAGACTAGAACATTAGAACTTGAAGAGCGTGAGGCGTTAAACAAGGCACTTCATGACAGTAAGGGCATAGAGGAGAAGGACATTTCTTCTGAGAATATTAGTTCAATGATTTCATCGGAAATGCGAACAGAATCCCTAATTGCTGTTATTGTTGCGGCAGTTGCGATGCTAATTTACATTTGGTTCAGATTCAAGGACCTTCGTTACGCATCATCAGCTATTATTGCATTAGTTCATGACGTACTTGTTGTATTAACACTTTATGCATTAGCAAGACTAACTGTTGGTTCAACATTTATTGCATGTATGCTGACGGTAATTGGTTACTCAGTCAACGATACAATCGTTATCTTCGATAGAATTCGTGAGAATGAGAAGAAGATGACAAGGCGCGAGCCAGAAGATTATAAGAATCTATGTAATGAGAGTATAACTCAGACATTGACAAGATCAATTTCAACATCATTTACAACAGCACTTATGGTAGTTATGCTTCTAATCTTCGGTGTATCTACAATTAAGGAATTCGCAATTCCACTACTTCTTGGTGTAATTGTTGGTACATATTCTTCAATCTGTCTTGCTACAGAATTGTGGTATGTAATGAGAGTTCATATCAAGAGCAAGAAGGATGTAGCTACTGGCAGAAGAGACAAGAACTATAAGGGTAAGAAGAAAAAAGATGACATCGAGAAGGCTAAGCAGGCCAATGATGGAATTGTAGTTTAGGAGGAAACAATGTATACATTTGATGATATCAAGAATACAGATATAGATGTGGCAAATGCCATTCAGGCAGAGCTTGACAGACAATCAAGCCATATTGAACTTATTGCTTCAGAGAACTGGGTAAGCCACGCAGTAATATCTACAGTAGGAACTATTTTTACTAACAAATACGCAGAGGGATATCCAGGTAAGAGATATTATGGTGGATGTGAATGCGTTGATATAGTTGAGGATTTGGCAAGAGAAAGAGCTAAGGAATTATTCGGCTGTGACTATGTTAATGTTCAGCCACATTCAGGTGCTCAGGCTAATATGGCAGTACAGTTTGCTGTACTTGAGCCAGGTGATACTGTTATGGGAATGAACCTTGACCATGGCGGACACCTTACACATGGTTCTCCTGTTAATTTCTCAGGTAGATTCTTCAACATCGTACCATACGGTGTTAATGACGAAGGCTATATTGATTATGATGAAGTTGAGAGACTTGCAGTAGAAAACAAGCCTAAGATGATTATTGCAGGTGCTTCAGCTTATGCAAGAGCTATTGATTTCAAGAGATTTAGAGAGATTGCTGATAAGGTAGGAGCTGTTCTTATGGTAGATATGGCACATATCGCCGGTCTTGTTGCAGCAGGACTTCACGAGTCTCCAGTACCTTATGCAGATATTGTTACAACAACAACTCATAAGACTCTTCGTGGACCACGTGGTGGTATGATTATGGCAACAAAAGAGGCTAATGAGAAATACAACTTTAACAAGGCAGTTTTCCCAGGAATTCAGGGTGGACCACTTATGCATGTAATCGCAGCTAAGGCTGTATGCTTAAAGGAGGCTCTTCAGCCAGAATTCAAGGAATATATGCAGCAGGTATATGATAATGCACAGGCTCTTTCTAAGGGATTACAGGATAGAGGCATTAAGCTTGTATCAGGCGGTACAGACAACCACTTAATGCTTGTTGATCTTACACCATTTGAATTAACAGGTAAGGCTGTTGAGGCTCTTTTAGATGAGGCTCACATTACAGCTAATAAGAATACAATTCCTAATGATCCTAAGTCGCCATTTGTTACATCTGGTATCAGACTTGGTACTCCAGCAGCTACAAGTCGTGGTCTAAAATGTGATGATTTCGACAAGGTTGCAGAGGCAATTGCTACTGTTATTAAAGAGGGTGAAGCAGGAGTTCCTAAGGCAAGAGCTATTGTTGATGAGCTTACTGCTAAGTATCCTATATCATAAGATTAAGGAGTTCGTATGATAGACATTAAATTCTTAAGAGAGAATCCTGATATTGTTAAGGAAAATATTAAGAAAAAGTTTCAGGACGAGAAGCTTTCTCTCGTTGATGAAGTAATTGAGCTTGATAAGAAGTCAAGAGAGGCTCAAAGCGAGGCTGATGATCTTCGTGCCAAGATGAACAAAATCTCCAAAGAGATTGGTGCTCTTATGGGACAGGGCAAGAAGGAAGAGGCTGAAGCTGTTAAGAAGGAAGTTGCTGAGATTAAGCAGAAAATCAAGGACCTTGAGCCAGTTGAGAAGGAATTATCAGAGAAGGTTACTTCTATTATGATGAGAATTCCTAATATAATTGATGAGTCTGTTCCAATTGGTAAGGATGATTCCTGCAACGTGGAAATCGAGAAGTTCGGTGAGCCAGTTGTTCCTGATTTCGAGATTCCATATCATGCAGATATTATGGCAAGCTTTGATGGAATCGATCTTGATTCAGCAGGTAAGGTTGCTGGTAACGGTTTCTATTACCTTATGGGAGATATAGCAAGACTTCATTCTGCTGTAATAAGCTATGCAAGAGACTTTATGATTGACAGAGGTTTTACATATTGTGTACCTCCATTTATGATTAGGTCAAATGTTGTTACAGGAGTTATGAGCTTTGATGAGATGGAAGCTATGATGTATAAGATTGAAGGTGAAGACCTCTATCTTATAGGAACAAGCGAACACTCAATGATTGGTAAATTCATTGACACTCTTAACGAAGAAGAGAAGCTTCCATATAAGCTTACAAGCTATTCACCATGCTTTAGAAAGGAAAAGGGCTCTCATGGTATTGAGGAGCGCGGCGTGTATAGAATACACCAATTCGAGAAGCAGGAGATGGTTGTAATCTGTAAGCCAGAGGATTCTAAGAAGTATTATGATGTGCTATGGAAGAACACAGTTGACTTATTCAGAAGTCTTGACATTCCAGTTCGTACATTAGAGTGCTGTTCTGGAGACTTAGCTGACCTTAAGGTTAAATCATGTGACGTTGAAGCATGGAGTCCAAGACAGCAGAAGTATTTCGAAGTAGGCTCATGCTCTAACTTGGGAGATGCTCAGGCAAGACGTCTTAAGATAAGAGTAAAGGGTGCTGATAAGAAGAAATATTTTGCACATACACTCAACAATACAGTTGTTGCACCACCTAGAATGCTAATTGCATTCTTGGAGAACAATCTTAACGAAGATGGTTCCGTTAACATTCCTAAGGTGCTACAACCATATATGGGTGGAACAGAAAAACTTATACCTAAGAAATAATATAGATGTCGCGCCCATTAAGGGGGCGACATTTAGTACATTTATAAGGAGGATATATAATGGTTATTGCAGTTACACATGAGAATGGAAATGTTGGTAAGCATTTTGGACATGCAAAGGAATTCAAGTTGTATGAGATAGAGGATAGAGAGATTAAGGACCAGGCAGTTGTTAGTAATTATGGCCAGGGCGGTCATGAAGCAGCATGTATGCTTATGGATGATTATAATGTTGCAGTTGTAATATGTGACAATATTGGTCAAAGTGCTGTAGATGGTTTGCAGGAATTAAGCATATCAGTTATTCCGAGTGTGGAGGGCACTTGTGATGATGCTGTTGAAGCCTTCCTTAATGGCAGTTTGATTATTCAGGTACAGGGAGGTTGTGCAAGCTGTTCTGCTCATGAAGATGGTACTTCATGCTGTGGATCTTCAGCCGGATGTGGAGGCTGTTGCGGTTAAAAATTTAACGATTTTATGGGGTTTTATGGACTCGCGTCAATTAAAGGTGCGAGTCTTATTTTTTGTTTAGTTTCTTTTGTGGTGTATTTAGTTTTTTTGACCAAAAAATAGTTTCGGAAACATATCTTTTATGCAAAATGTCACAAACCTTATTTTTGCTATTTACAATGGAAACTTTTGGGCGTACAATGAGTTTATGAAGCAACGAAATAGTTTCTGAACGAGTATTGGGAGTTTTCGGAGACAAGTATTAGGTATTTAATTGGAGGGTTTAGAAAAAAATGAAAAACAGAACAAGATTTCTTTCGGTAGCACTATGTTTGACACTAGCTATTTCAGGTAGCGCATTCTTTATGGCTCCTGATGTAAACGCTGCATCAGTTAACAACAACAGCACGACACAAGATGCTGCAGTAGATAAGCAGGGTAACATAAATGTAAATGAAGACGCTGCTACTGATGGAAATAATGTTACAGCAGAAGTTGAGGAAGCTTTAGCACAGGATTTTAATCTCTATGCATTAGGCACAGACTACAACAACAAGATCTTCTCACAGATGATCGGTGACGTAGTTAACAAGAACACAGTAACATATGACAAGGCTTCAGAGCTTGCAAGAATTGTCAATCTTGGATATTCTTGGCACAACAATGTTGGACCAATCTCAGTATCTAAGGGTGTTCTTACTAAGACTAACACATACACAACTGGTTGGTTATGGAACAAGAAGACTGTAACAGAGACATCTACTGATGATGTATATGTAGTAGGTATGTCAGGTACAGACCCAATCGCACTTAACTCTACAACAGGTGTTATTACAGACTTACTATCAGGCTTTGAGCAGGATAACTTATATGTAAGAAACATCAAGAAGGTTATGTTCGAGAACATTCCAGAAGGATCTAAGCTTATCATCTCAGGTCACTCACTTGGTGGAATGGTTTCACAGCAGCTCGCTGCAGACAAAGAAGTTAAGGATAAGTATGAAGTTGTTAACGTAGTTGCATTTGGTTCACCAATGCTTAACGGTGTTAATAGAGAAGGCGAAGTTTCAAGACTTGGTGATACATCAGACGTTGTACCATACTTAAGTGTTAACACATTTAAGAACATTATTTGGCAAGTAGCTGGACTTAACAAAGAGGACGGCGGATACTTCGGAAGATTTATCACAGCACACTGCCAGAGTTATCAAAGAGATGATGTATGGGGTGGATATGATGTAACTGGTAAGAAGGGCGGAAATGCTACATTAACAGTAGACTTCGGCACAACTCAGTTCTTCTCATCACCTATCATCATTACAAAGTAATTTATAGGTATTAGTTTTAAAGAAAGTTTTAAGAAGTTATGAGAGTTTATATTAGAAATTGAAAACTTCCGATACGAAAACAATCCCAGCATTAGCTGGGATTGTTTTTTGCTTTAATATTTTTTTACAATTATTATATAAATAGCCGGGAATAATATTTCCCATATAATCAAATTACGACTTGCTTCTAATATAAGCACGCTTTCTCTCAGTTGGGTCAAGGATTCGCTTTCTGATTCTAAGAGACTCTGGTGTTACCTCAAGAAGCTCGTCAGTATCAATAAAGTCAATTGCTTGCTCTAATGATAAGATTCTAGGTGGTGTAAGTGTAAGTGCCTCATCAGCAGAAGATGATCTTGTGTTGGTAAGGTGCTTTTTCTTGCACACATTGATTTCGATATCCTCAGCTCTTGAGCAGGAACCGATAACCATTCCGGAATACACCTTTTCACCAGGACCGATGAATAAGCTTCCTCTGTCTTGTGCTGAGAAGAGTCCGTATGTAACTGATTCTCCTGTCTCAAATGCTATAAGTGAACCAAGCTGTCTGTATTCAATATCACCCTTGTAAGGCTCATATCCGTCGAATATAGTGTTGATAATTCCATTTCCCTTAGTATCAGTTAAGAAGTCACCACGATATCCAATAAGTCCGCGAGATGGAATCTTGAATTCGATTCTTGTATATCCACCAGCAATTTGTGACATGTTGCGAAGCTCGCCCTTTCGTAGTGACAGCTTCTCAATTACAGCACCAGTAAATTCCTCTGGAACATCGATATATGCTATTTCCATTGGCTCTAGCTTGTGACCTTCTTCGTCTTCTTTATATAATACCTCAGCCTTGGATACAGCGAATTCATATCCTTCACGACGCATATTTTCAATAAGAACAGATAAGTGAAGCTCGCCTCTTCCTGACACCTTGTAGCTATCAGGTGATTCTGTCTCCTCAACACGAAGAGACACATCCGTATTAAGCTCCTTGAATAGTCTGTCTCTGATGTGACGACTTGTTACGTATTTTCCCTCCTGACCTGCAAAAGGTGAATCGTTAACTACGAAATTCATAGAGATTGTAGGCTCAGAAATCTTCTGGAATTCAATTGCATTAGGAGCGTCCACATCACATATAGTATCACCAATATGAATGTCTGATATTCCTGAGATTGCAACAATAGAACCGATATCTGCCTTGTCAACATCTACCTTGTTAAGACCATCGAATTCATATAATTTAGATATCTTAACCTTTTCACATTTGTCAGGATTATGTGCGTTAACTACAACAGCTTCCTGATTAATCTTGATAGAACCGTTGTCCACCTTGCCGATTCCAATTCGCCCAACATATTCATTGTAATCGATTGTACTGATTAGAACCTGAGTAGGAGCCTCGCTGTCACCTGTTGGTGCAGGAATGTACTCAAGAATTGTCTCGAAGAGTGGAATCATATCCATATTAGTATCATCCACATTATATCTTGCGAAGCCCTGCTTGGCGGATGCATAGATGAATGGAAGATCAAGCTGCTCGTCTGATGCATCAAGATCCATAAGAAGCTCTAGCACCTCGTCAATAACCTCTTCCTCCCTGGCCTCTGGTCTGTCAATCTTGTTGACGCAGCATATAACAGGAAGGTTAAGCTCAAGTGCCTTCATAAGTACGAACTTTGTCTGAGGCATTGCTCCTTCAAATGCATCAACCACAAGAATTACGCCATTTACCATCTTAAGAACACGCTCAACCTCTCCGCCGAAATCAGCATGGCCTGGTGTATCAATAATATTAATCTTGGTATCCTTATATGTAACAGCAGTGTTCTTAGACAGAATTGTAATGCCTCTTTCCTTCTCAATATCGTTAGAGTCCATTACGCGCTCCTGAACCTCCTGCCCAGCGCGGAACACACCGCTTTGCTTAAGCAGCTCATCTACTAAGGTAGTTTTACCATGGTCAACATGGGCAATTATTGCAACATTTCTAATATCAATTCTTGTGCTTATCATATTCGTCTCCTTTACATACCTTTGCAATTATATAGATTTCGTATACAAAATACTATATGTAAAATTAGTAAAAAAATACCTTCAAAACCTCCTAATATTGTAAAATAATCAAATATGTTATATAATTCTATGGGATGTGCGTTTATACCTATATGGCTAGATAGAGATGGTGTCAAGATGGATACTGTCATGACAGGGAGGAAGCTATGGAAAAAGGTAGCGTTGTGGCATATTGTGGAACTGGCGTAGGCAAGACAAGTGCTGCATTAGGTAACGGTATGAAGGCTGCTGGGGAAGGCAAGCAGGTATACGTTATCCAATTTATGAAGGGACAGCTCAGTAATGAGTTCCTTGACAAATTAGAGCCAGAGATTAAGATATTTCGTTTTGAGCAGTCGGTAGGCTCATTTGACGAGATGACTGATAAGGAAAGAGAAGAAGAGCGCAAGAATTATACTAATGCTCTTAACTTCGCTAAGAAAGCGCTGGCAACAGGTGAATGCGACCTTCTAATACTTGACGAGATTCTTGGGGTTATAGAAGAGAAGATTGCCACAGAAGAAGAGGTATTAGACGTAATTAGAAGTAAGTCAATGTTCACAGGAATTATCCTGACAGGTATTAATATTACGCCTGAGATCAGGGATAAATGTGATACAGTATATAACATTTCTAAAGAGAAGTAATAATAAGTGGAGGGATAATTATGGCTATATTCAAAGGATCAGGTGTTGCGATTGTTACACCAATGAAAGACAACTTAGATGTTAATTATGATAAATTAGAAGAGCTTGTTAATTTCCATATCGACAATGGAACAGATGCGATTATTATCTGTGGTACAACAGGCGAGAGTGCTACTTTATCAATGGAGGAGCACCGCAAGACAATTAAGTCATGTGTAGAATTTGCCAAGGGTAGAATTCCTGTAGTTGCAGGAACAGGCTCTAACAATACAAGAATTGCTATTCGTCATGTTAAGGAAGCTGAGGAAGATGGAGCTGATGCTGCACTTATTGTTACACCTTACTATAACAAGGCAACTCAGGCTGGTCTTATTAATCATTATAGTATGATTGCTGACGAGACTAAGCTTCCTATTATTCTATACAACGTACCAAGCAGAACAGGTACTAACATTGCACCTAAGACAGTAGCTACTCTCTTCAAGACTAAGAGCAACATTGTTGGTCTTAAGGAGGCTACAGGCAATATGGCTCAGGCTTCTAAGACAATGGCACTTTGCGATGGCAAGCTAGAGCTATATTCAGGTGAAGACGGACTTGTAGTTCCTCTTATGTCAATTGGAGCAATTGGTGTTATCTCAGTAATTGCCAACATCGCCCCTAAGAAGACTCATGAGATGGTAACTAACTACTTGAATGGCAAATGTGATGAGGCTCTTAAGACTCAATTCGAATCACTTAATCTTGTGGATGCATTATTCTCAGAGGTTAATCCAATCCCAGTTAAGAAGGCACTTAACCTTATGGGCAAGAATGTCGGCCCACTCCGCCCACCTCTATGTGAGATGTCCGACGAGAATGCAAAGGTCTTAGCACAGGCTATGAAGGATTACGGATTGTTGTAAGATTTTTAATAAGGGAGCAAAATACCCAGCTCGACGATTTTCTGTATGAGGAGAGTGGGTATTTTGTCCCTTATTATGTTTCATAAGACTAAGCAATATGGGAGCAAAAATCCGAACCGACGATTTTCTTTATGAGGAGGTCGGATGTTTTGTCCCATATTGCGTATTTTATTAAGGAGTTATATTATGGTTAAAGCAATAATGCATGGCTGTAATGGCCATATGGGAAGAGTAATTACTGGCATCTGCAGTAAGGACGATAATATTGAAATTGTAGCGGGTATTGACCCATATGACGGCGTACCTAACGATTATCCAGTATTTACATCTATTGATAAATGTGATGTCAAGGCAGATGTAATTATTGATTTTTCAAATGCCAAGGCCGAAGATGCTCTTGTTGATTATTGTATCAACAAGCAGATTCCTGCAGTACTTTGCACAACAGGCCTTAGTGATGAGCAGATTGACAACATTAAGAAAGCAAGCTCTAAGGTTGCAATTCTAAAGTCAGCTAATATGTCTCTTGGTATTAATACAATGATGGACCTTCTTAAGAAGGCTGCCAATGTATTTGTTGAAGCAGGATATGATATTGAGATTGTTGAGAAGCATCACAATCAGAAGCTTGATGCTCCATCAGGAACAGCTCTTGCTCTAGCAGATTCAATTAATGAAGAATATGATAATTCATTTGAGTATGTTTATGACAGAAGCACTAAGAGAGAGAAGAGAACTAATAAAGAAATCGGAATTAGTGCAGTTCGTGGAGGAACAATTGTAGGTGACCATGATGTTATATTCGCAGGAACTGACGAAGTAATAACATTTTCTCACAGTGCATACTCTAAGAGCGTATTTGCCAAGGGTGCTGTTGAAGCTGCTAAGTTCTTAGCAGGCAAGGGACCAGGCTTCTATGATATGAAGGATGTAATTGCTGCTAAGTAGTATGTATTTATTAATAGTATTGCTAATTATCCTACTAGTTTTTATAGGATATATATTAGGTGTTGTAATCTATGGGCTAACACTAGTCAGGAATTATCCGATAGATGCTGTGTTTAAAGAGATTGCCAAGGAAGAAGACTATGTCAGCTTAGATATGATTCCAAGGAAGCTTACACATTTTATTGTTCAGATGGAAGATGAGAACTTCTATGAGCATAGAGGTTATGACATGTCGGCAATCAAGAGAGCCTTTGAGAGGAATCTTCGTGCTAAGAAGAATATGTATGGTGGAAGTACTATTTCTCAGCAGGTTGCTAAGAATTTGTATCTAAGCTTCAAGAGGAGCTATACCAGAAAGATTACGGAATTAGTGATTTCATTATATATTGAGAAGCATCTAAGTAAGAATGACATCTTATCCATATATATTAATACATCTTACTTTGGAATGGGAATATATGGAGTGGCTCATGCTGCGTTATTCTACTTTAATGCAGGCTTAGAAGATTTGAGTACTAATCAGATGTTCGTAATACTATGTATGCTGTCTGCGCCTACTAATGGTAATCCCCTTACTTATCCCGATGTATTCATTAGAATAAGGGATACAAAACTAGAGCAGTTGCGTGAAGCAGGGAAGATTAACATAGAAGATTATGATAATATAATCTCAGGTCATGAAGATATTATTGATGAGAAGCTTCGGGATAATGATGATTTTTCTGCCAGCTTTTCTCGAGATATTCCTTTATATAATTATAGATTTGGACTCCATAGAGATTATAGTAAAGTAACAATACCTTAGTGCACTGCACTAAGGTATTTTATGTGTTGCGTGATGTTTATCCTTCCTGATAAAGCCTTCTATATTCTTCTGAATTCTTAAGGAGTTCTTCGTGTGAACCTTCTGCTATTACCTTTCCACCAGACATTAAGAATAACTTGTTACAATTAATAACTGTTGATAATCTGTGTGCTATCATTATAAGTGTTTGCTTACCACGTAGATTCTCAATAGCAGACTGTACCTTGGCTTGCGTTACATTGTCAAGAGCCGAAGTAGCTTCGTCTAGCATTAGAATAGGGAAGTCTTTAAGCATACTTCTTGCAAGGGCAAGTCGTTGCCTCTGGCCACCGGACAGTGTTACGCCGCCTTCTCCAACAACTGTATCATATCCATTAGGAAGAATCTTGATATCATCATGAATGCAGGCTAGCTTGCATACCTTGACAATCTCTTCTTCAGTAACATCGTGCTTAACGATTGCTAAGTTATCCCTAATACTCATATTGAATATATAAGGAGTCTGACTTACCATAGCAATATTGCTTCTGATAGAGTCCTGATCTAGTTGCGTTATATCATTATCATCAATTAGAATTGAACCAGAGTCAGGGTCATATAGTTTTGTTATTAGCGACAATAGAGTACTCTTGCCACATCCGCTCTCTCCAACAAACGCTACGCTTTCTCCAGGGTGAATGTGAAGGCTTACATCGTCAAGAACAGGAACAGAACGCTCTCCAATTCGTTGATAAGCAAAGGAAACTGACTGTATCTTGATATCGCCTGTTACATTATCCAGATGAGTTGAACCGAACTCTTCCTTGCCATAATCTTTACCGCCTACAAGCTGATATATTCTTTCTGCTGATAAGTGAATATTGTATATGGTATCGGTTATCTTTGTTATAGCATTAGCGCTTACATATACTCGGCCATTGTAGTTAAAGAGTGTTAGTGCAGTTGCTGGCTGCATTCCGAAGAACACCATAAGAAGCGCCAGGATTCCCATATATAAAAAGTCAGTAATACCTACAAATGAGCTTCGAAGCATAATATATTTCATTGACTTATTGCGCATATTGGTATTAGCGTCTACATTGTTGTTAATGCTAAGTCTGATGTTTTTAAGAAAACTTCCTTCGCTATGGAGGAGCTTAATGTCCCGGTGACCTTTTACCATTTCGCCTACAAATCCAGCCTGAGTTTCTGCTGTGGCCTTGACAATTCTGGCCTCGTTAGTAAGAGTCTTAGACTGGGAGATTTGGATAATGCAATATATACCGAATACAATCGCTTCGAATACGAACATTATAGGAGATATTACGAAGAATGCAATTAGCAGACTTATAACACGAAATAACTCGGTGGAGGACGCAAGGAGAGAATCAAAGTGATCTGCTAACTGGTCTGTATCGGATGTTAGTCTTTGAGTGAACACTCCGTGCCCCTTGTCTGTCATGAAGCCTGTTTTGATTCTAAGTACATTCTTGGTTGTCTCATATTGAATCTCTTTAATCATGGTTGCGAATGATTTTCTTAAGAGACGAGAAGCTCCCCAGGTTACGAAGGCTGACAGAAGAGCATTTCCCATAATGAGGGCAGCAATTATAATAATCTTCTCAATCTGTGAGCCAGAATAAGCAACAATTATTGCTGCAGAAAGAAGAGGCTCAACAACTGCCAAAGCCATATTGACAAATCGAAGCACAATACCGCTGATAAGCGCCACCTTTTCTTTCATAAGATGCTTTTTTACAAAGACAAGAGCTTCCTTGTTGTCTTGTATAATTATTGAGGTGAAAATATATATGTTATAACCATTAACATATTTATACTCTGGATGTTTATCGAATATTTCAATGTTGCTGTATTTGAAGAAATCACTGTTTTTCTCTATATAATCGCATTTTGCACCCTTGACCTTAAGAACAATCTCAACTTTGTTCCATTTGCGTTTTGTTTTTATTGTGAAATCAGTCTCTCCCTCTTCTCTATTGTATGCGTTCATTAAGTCCTCAATGAGTAGACGGTGCATTAGCAGTCGCTCCTTATCTACTTCATTTGTCTTAAGAAAAGCATCAAGCTCTTTTATAGTTATAGCAATTCTATCTTTTGTTAGTTTCATGTTACTACCTCGCGATTTGTATGAACTAATTGTATAGATTATAGCATTTTACATACGGAAAATGAACAATATAGTATTTGATTGCAGAAATATCAAGACGATCTCATATTGTTGCGTTACATTCATATTCTCATGATTATGGTTGCTCACAGACTATCTACTGTTGTAGATTTTGACAGAATTATAGTGCTAAGAGATGGCACTATAGTTGAAGAGGGTACATACTCTGATTTGATGGAGCAGGATGGATATTTTGCAGAGCTTGTAAGAAAACAGATGGCATAGCAATGCATGAATGTCCGTAGTGAGTACGAGCTGTCATGCTACATTATGAGTTGTCATATTCTATTATTGGTTGTCATATTCCATTATAAGGTTGGCAATTTTAGTTGAATGAACAACGTAACTACTATGGGTTTCACCAGGAAGTTCCTTCATGGAGGAGCCCATTATATATTTACTAAGCTTCTTGGTATCTGATGGCTTAATCATATCATTAGAGCCCACAAGAATATGAGTTGGCACAGTTATTTGCTCTAGCTCACTTGTTTGTATATTCGGCTCCTTAAGCATCATTCCAATTAACGGGTCGAATCCGCTTTTCTTATAATCTCTCTTAATCTCAGATATGGCAGAATGCTTAAGTCCCTTAGGCGAGATGTTAGTTCCGCTAATAATCAATTTAGAAATCAAATTACCTCTAAGAATTGCAACATATAATCCAATTATTCCGCCATCGCTAAATCCATATAAGATAGGCATCTTAATGTGGAGACTCAATATAAAGTTAATTACATCATAAGCCATGTCAACATAGTGATATTCTGAAGGCTTGGCAGATTCTCCCTGACCTCTTGAATCAATAGCATAAACCGTATAATGCTCCTTAAGAAGCTCTATCGCCTCATCAAAAATCTCATGACTTTCCCCATTACCATGAAGCATAATAAGAGGCCTGCCCTCGCCTGTCACCTCATAATATAACACCTGTCCATCTAATTGGATATACATACAGCATCCCTCCGGTAATATTTGTAACTTACAATGTCGAAGCAGCCAAAGGCCTGCGACTCGATTTTCTTTATGAGAGTGCAGGTCTTTGGTGCTTTGACATTGTAATTGTACTTTAGATATTGGATAGATACAAGTATATTTTATTGCCTTATATTTTAATAAATGATACAATTATTCTGTATGAAAAGGCAATTTTGATTATGCCTGTTTCATACAAATAATATGTTTTATGTTTGGGGGAAAATAATATGAAACTTAAGATTGGGCAAACTATTAGAGTTGGATTTGCATTTCTGTCAATTTGTGCATTCTGGCAAATGTATAACGGAATCATTCCATTGATTCTGAAGAATACATTTAACATGAATGAGACAATCACTGGTGTTATCATGGCAGCGGATAATGTGTTGGCATTATTCTTACTTCCATTATTTGGTGGCATCTCTGATAAATGTAAATCTAAGATGGGTCGAAGAAAACCATTTATTCTATTCGGTACAATTGCTGCTATTGGATTAATGCTCTTATTACCATTAGTAGACAATAGTTATTTCGACAATCCATCGCTTGGTAAAGAGATTCTATTCGTAGCTATCTTAGGTGCGTTACTTGTTGCAATGGGAACATATCGTTCACCTGCAGTAGCATTAATGCCAGATGTAACACCTAAGCCACTTAGAAGTCAGGGAAATGCTATTATTAACCTGATGGGTGCTATTGGTGGTGTGCTTTATCTTGGAATTTCTACAGTACTATATAACTCTAAGAGAGTTGCTGGACTCGAGCATGTAGACTATTTCTTGCTATTTGCAATAGTTGCAGGAATCATGCTTGTTGGTATGTTGATTGTAATGATTACAGTTAACGAGGTTAAGTTGTCTAATGAAGTCAAGGAGCTTGAGAAGGAACATCCTGAGTGGGACCTTACAGTAGATGATGGCTCTGGTAATGCCAAGCTGCCACCAGAGGTTAAGAAGTCTCTTGCATTCGTTCTTATCTCAGTTGCTCTATGGTTTATTGCTTATAACGCTTTAGAGACATGGTTTACAACATTTGCAAGTGTAAAATGGGATATGGCACTTGGTGATGCTAACCTATTCCTTACAATTGCAACAGTCGGTGCTATTGTATGTTATATTCCATCAGGAATTATCGCCGGTAAGATTGGTAGAAAGAAGACAATTCTTATTGGCGTTGCACTGATGACCATATGCTTCGTAACTGCATTTATATTCACACTTTCATTCTCTGGAGAATTCCAGATGGCAGAGAAGATATTCTTCTATGTTTTACTTGCACTAATCGGAGCAGGCTGGGGATTCATTAACGTTAACAGCTTGCCTATGGTTATTGAAATGTGTAAGGGAAGTGATGTTGGTAAGTTCACAGGATACTACTATACATTCAGTATGGCTGCACAGATTGTAACACCTATTATCTGTGGTGCATTACTTAGATATATATCTTACGATGTATTCTTCCCATATGCGTTTGTATTCATGGGATTAGCATTTGTTACAATGCTATTCGTTAAGCATGGTGACAGCAAGAACATCGAAGTTAAGAAGGGCTTAGAAGCTTTCGAGGATATGGACTAAGCGAGCCTCCTTGTGAAAAAAGCAGTTGATTATTGGGGGTAGTATATGCGTGATGACATTGCATCTATTATAATTAACGAAGAAGATTTTAGGGATGTGGCTGAGAATACAATTGAGCCTTGGGTTGAGAAGGATTTTACTAAGGGCAAATTCACAAGCTACGATGGTACAAAATTAGCATATTATTACAATATAAATCCTGATGAGAAGGCATCAATTGTTATGTGCCATGGAATGGGAGAGTTCTTCCCGAAATACTATGAGATGGCATATTATTTCTATAACATGGGATACTCTGTGTTCTTTATTGAGCACAGAGGATTTGGCTTCTCTGACAGGGCGGTTGAGCAGCTTGACCATATATATGTAAAGGATTATTCAGAATACGTTGACGACTTTCGTGAATATATGGATAAGATTGTAACGAAGGAGTCTAACACTAAGAATTACATACTTTTCGCTCATTCCATGGGTGGTTGTATTGGTACACTATTCTTAGAGGAATATCCTGAGTATTTCAAGGCGGCTATTCTTAATTCTCCAATGCACAAGATGAATCTTGGTCAGTTCAAGCCTTGGCAAGTTAAGATTATATGTGGCCTTGCTACCACATTTGGTAAGGGTAATGATGTTGTGCCAGGCCAGCGAGAATTTGATGGGGTAAATGTGTGGGAGAAGAGCTCTTCCATATCTAAAGCCAGATATGATTACCAATTCGACAAGAGATTAGCTGTTCCAGAATATACTACTTATGCTGGAACACACGCTTGGACCAGGGCATCTCTTAAGGCGGCTAATAAGTGCCTTGCCAACGCAGGCAAGATTAAGATACCAGTGTTACTGTGTGAAGCAGGTCTTGACACTTTGGTTGATAATGATGGCCATACTTCATTTGTGGCGGCCACTGATAATACTACGCTTAGAGCATTTCCGGAGAGTAAGCATGAGATATTCAATGCGACTCCTGAGATTAGAGAGGAATACCTCAATGTAGTATTTGACTATATTGATTCTGTCCTAAAATAAGGACAAGACTTGGAGAAAGAAAGGGTTACAAAATGTCTAATAACGATTTTAGGGAAGTAGATGACGACGGCAAAGAGGTTGTCACAGGAGATGTTGTAGAGACTGATACTTCCGAGGTAGAGCCTAAGGACAATACTAATGAAGAGAACAAGGGCGATAAGGAAGATGGCTATGAGAATCTATGCTTTATATGTCATAGAACTGAAAGTCAGGCAGGCCCAATGATTAATATTGGAAGTGGTGTACACATTTGTAATGAATGTATGCAACGCACATTTGACTCTATGAATAACTTCAACAATACTACCGAGAATACAGGTGGTGCATTTGACTTCAGCAAGATGCCTAATATTGGCATGATTAATCTTGCTGATTTTGGCATGCCTAATTCTCAGAAGATTAAGAAGAAAAAGCCTAAGACTAAGACCAAGGCAGAGGGCGATGAGAATAAAGAAGGCGAAGATGAAGGACCAGTTATCGATATCAAGAATATTCTTCCACCACATGAGATTAAGGCTCGTTTAGATGAATATGTTGTGGGACAGGAGCATGCTAAGAAGGTTATGTCTGTTGCTGTATATAATCACTATAAGAGAGTTGCCAAGGACCAGGATGATGATATAGAAATTGAGAAGTCTAATATGCTTATGATTGGACCTACTGGTTCTGGTAAGACATATCTTGTTAAGACCCTTGCAAGACTTCTTGATGTGCCTCTTGCAATTACTGATGCTACATCACTTACAGAGGCTGGGTATATCGGTGATGATATTGAATCTGTTGTGTCTAAGCTGTTGTCAGCTGCTGACAATGATGTGGAGAAGGCAGAGTGCGGAATAATATTTATCGATGAGATAGATAAGCTTGCCAAGAAGAAAAATGCTAATCAAAGAGATGTTAGTGGTGAGTCAGTTCAGCAGGGAATGCTAAAGCTTCTAGAAGGAGCTGAGGTAGAGGTTCCTGTTGGGGCAAGCAGTAAGAATGCAATGGTTCCAATGACAACAATCGATACGAAGAATATATTGTTTATCTGTGGTGGAGCCTTCCCTGATCTTGACAAGATTGTTGCTGAGAGGCTTAATAAGTCAAGCGCAATGGGATTTACAGGAGAGCTTAGGGACAAATACGATAAGGATAAGGACATCCTTATGAAGACAACTACAGAGGACCTTAAAACATTTGGTATGATTCCTGAATTCTTAGGACGTCTTCCAATTCTATTTGCCACACAGGCATTAGATGAGGATATGCTTGTTCGTATATTGAAGGAGCCTAAGAATGCAATCCTTAAGCAATATCAGAAGCTGTTAGCACTTGATGAAGTGGACCTAAGATTTACTGATGGTGCCCTTCGTGCAATTGCGAAGAAGGCTATGGACAGAGACTTAGGTGCTAGAGCCTTAAGAGCTATTATTGAGGAATTTATGCTTGATATTATGTATGAGATTCCGAAGGATGACAATATAGGTGCAGTAGAGATTACTGAAGAATACATAAGTGGCAATGGTGGCCCGTCTATTACAATGAGAGGCTCGGCTGCCATAGAGGATAAGAGCAAGTAACGTATATTTACTAGTTGAGTGTATTGCAGAGGAAAAGCGTATGAGATATGTATTAATCGAGCAGGTTCAACCAGGGATGGAGTCAACTGGCAGCCTATATGATTACTATGGTTCTGTCATTATTTCTCCCAAGACAAAATTGACCGAGGAAGATATCCAGCGAATCAAGGAATTCGGATATCATGGTATATATATTAATGACAGGTTATCTGAGGACATAGATGTAGAGGATGTAATATCGCCTACTCTTAGAGCAGAGGGCTTATCATGTGTTAGAGCGAGGGATATCGATGGTTGCAAGAAGGTGGCGCAGCGCATCGTTGATCAGATTGCGTCTAGAAGTGAAGTGTCCCTTGATGTAACAGACCTTAGAACCTATGATAATTTTACATATTCTCATTCTGTAAATGTTGCAGTATATGCCTGCGTCATTGGAATAGGACTTCATTATGATGAGTCCTCCTTGAAAATGCTTGTTACTGCAGCCTTACTTCATGACTTAGGCAAGCTGTCAATTCCAGAGGATATAATCAATAAGCCAGGAAGATTAACTAAGGATGAATACAACCTTATGAGGAAGCATCCTGTGCTTTCTTATGAGTTAATTAAGGATGACCCTAAGATTCCTAAGGATGTTAAGGAAGCGGTTCTATCTCATCATGAGAATGAGGATGGAACAGGCTATCCTAATGGTGCAAGAGGTGAGAGCCAGTCTGATTTCACTAAGATATTACATGTGGCAGATGTGTATGATGCACTTGTGTCTGAGCGCCCATATAAGAAGCCATATTCTTCTTATGAGGCAGCAGAGTATATGATGGGTGGCTGTGGCATATTATTTAATCAGAGAATGGTTGAAGCGCTACTTGACTTCGTATCACTTTATCCTAAGGGAACAGAGGTGACGCTCTCTGATGGCAGGACAGGTATTATTGTTGAGAATTCGGGCTTTAATAATCTAAGACCTGTTGTCAGACTTCTTAATGGTTCTACAATTGACTTAACTCTTAAGCGTAACTTAAGTCTTACCATTATCAATTCTAACGAAATCTCAGGCAAAAGCCTAGTTGCTGACGAACAGAAGCGTAAGGCTATGGTAGATAGCGTACACAAGAAGCTTATTATGCTTATTGATGACGAGATGAGTCATCTTAACATACTTGGATTAATACTAGAAGAGCAATATATGATAGTAGCATTTAGAAATGGTAGAGATGCTATTAATTACATTTTAGAGAAGAACAAACCAGACTTAATTATCTGCGATTTAGAGATGCCGATTATGACAGGAGAAGAGACTATTGAAGAGGTCAATGAGATGACAAGTTACGGCATTCCTGTTATGTTTGTTGCAGATGAGATTGATGAGAGAACTACATTTGCCATTGCAGAATACAAGGCAAGAGGTTATCTTTTAAGACCTTACAATACAACCTACATTAAGACGGAGGTTGCTAAGGTCTTCGCTGGTCAGTAGAGGAAACATATGATACAGATAGAAGGAATATGTGGTTGCGAAGGTGTCGCCCGTGGCCCCATATATGTCTTTGACGACCAAATAATCGAGATAGAGAATAAGATGTCTAAGAACCCTCGTAGTGAGATACAGAGGTTTTGGAATGCAAAGGAGAAGGCTAAGGAGCAGATTACAGAGCTTCTTAGTTTGTCCAACGATGATGCTGGCTCATTTGGAGCTAGCATTTTTGAGGCATATCTTGTATATCTTGATGACATAAGATTAAAAAACGACATTGAAAGCATGATTATCAATGACGGTATGAGTGCAGAATATGCTGTCCAATTAACGGGACAGAAGTATATAGACTTTGTTGCTGGTTTAGAGGATAATCCTAGAATTCAGGCAAGGGCAATAGACCTTATGGAATTACAGAATCGTTTGCTTTTGTGCTTGCAGGGGGATGAGCTTAGTGTCCTAAATCCTACTGAGCCTAGTATTATTGTGGCCAAGGATTTGACCGCAACTCATTTCTTCTCGGTTGACAGGTCTAAGGTGTTAGGCTATGTCTTAGAGGAAGGCTCATACAATTCACATTTTGCAATTCTTGCCCGCTCCTATGGTATACCAATTATATTCAATGCCAAGGACGCCAGGTCTAAGGTTGAGGATGGACAAAATGGAGCATTATATGCTACTGAAGATGAGCTTATTATTGACCCAACTGATGAGAAGATTGAAGAAATCGAAGAAGCCATTAAGCGTGAGGAATTAGAGAAGGCTAAGCTTCAGGAATTCAAGGGGCATGATACCTTAACTCATGCCGGCGAAAGAATTATATTGTACGCTAATGTGTCCTCTTTAGAAGAAGTGGATACTGCAATGAAGAACGATGCCGAGGGCATTGGACTGTTTCGTACAGAGTATATATATTTGTCACAGAATAAGCTTCCAACGCAGGAAGAGCAATATAGGATATACAGAGAGGCTGTAAAAAAGGTTGACGGTAAGATAATCGTATTTCGTACAGCCGACATAGGTGGCGACAAGCAGGCTCCTTATCTTGATTTTAATCCAAGCATTAATCCTTCAATGGGTAGTCGTGGAATAAGGTTCTCTATGAGCTTTAAGAACATTTTCAAGGATCAGCTTAAGGCGATATATAGAGCAGCTTATCATGGTAATGGTAATGTCAACATTATGTACCCTATGATAAGCAGGATGGATGAGATAGACTGGATTGAAGGGATTACCAAGGAAGTTGTAGAGGAACTGGAGAAAGACAGCATTCATTACAAGGTTCCAGATCAGGGTGTTGTTATAGAGACTCCAGCGGCGGCACTTCTTGCGGATGAGATTGCTGACAGAATGGATTTTCTAAGTATAGGATCTAATGATTTGTCACAGTTTCTGTATGCAATTGACAGAATGAGCCAGAATGTTAGCTTAGAAGATTATGATGATGAGGCAATCAAGCGAGTTATTAAGCACATCGTAAGTGTTGGTGAAGAAAAGGGTGTGCCGATAGGCCTTTGCGGAGACATTAGTAACAAGCCTAAGACTATAAGATGGATTCTTGATGCGGGAATCAAGGGAATCTCAGTTCAGCCAAGACAGATACTTTTGTTTAGAAAATATATTAGAGAAATGTAAGATGGCAAGCACAGGAAATAATAATAGAAATAGCACTTCGGGGAAAAGT
>ONCT01000038.1 GCA_900316395.1 uncultured Lachnospiraceae bacterium
ATATTCCCCACTGCTGCCTCCCGTAGGAGTTTGGGCCGTGTCTCAGTCCCAATGTGGCCGGTCACCCTCTCAGGTCGGCTACTGATCGTCGCCTTGGTGAGCCGTTACCTCACCAACTAGCTAATCAGACGCGGGTCCATCCTATACCACCGGAGTTTTTCACACTAGACCATGCGGTCCTGTGCGCTTATGCGGTATTAGCAGTCGTTTCCAACTGTTATCCCCCTGTATAGGGTAGGTTACCCACGCGTTACTCACCCGTCCGCCACTCAGTCACCTCAAGGTGAATCAATCAAAAGCAAGCTTTCTCAATCTTCGATTAGAGGTGCTTCGTTCGACTTGCATGTGTTAAGCACGCCGCCAGCGTTCATCCTGAGCCAGGATCAAACTCTCATGTTAGCCAAAATGCTACACGCGGAGCCCCCATCGACGAAGTCGATTAAAATGGGCGACGCTCCTTGTGTTAAAATCCTCGTCAGAATAAAGCCAGGCTTCATTCTCTTTACTGTGTCTAAAATTAGACGTTTCTTCCATTTAAGGAATTGTTAGGTTTGCATCTTACCAATTTGGTTATGCTTTGTTTCACTATTTAGTTTTCAAAGTTCCGCTGCGTTGACACGCAACTCTGATATAATATCACTTTGAACCATTGCTTGTCAACAACAATTTGCAAAAAATTCACACATAAATTTTTGCTCCCAAAAACTCGTGTGTGCAAGTGTAATTTTACCAACTTATATAGGTGGTGTCAACTGCTTTTTTCCTTATATTTTCAAGGTTTTGCGCAAAAAAATAGATATTGTATTTGTTACAAAAACAAACCACAATATCTATAATTTAATACTATTATTTATCCAAAGAAATAATGAAATGCTGTTATCAACATATTGTTCTCATACAAGAATCGAAGGAAAGCATTCTCCTCAATCATAGGTATAAAGTACTGACCAAATGACGTGGCTGTGGTAATAGATACGATAAACATAAACAGCCATGTTACTAGTAGCCCTTTAACCAGACCAAGTATTAGTCCCAACCAGGAGGTCACACCTTTTACAACCGGAAGGTCCTGCACGTACTTTATTATCGCATACACAATCCAACATATAATCTTCGCTATGACAAAAGCAATAAGACATGCAAGTCCTCTTATTATATATGTAGCAATTGTATTGCTAACTGAGGACACAATGTTGTTTTTATACTGTGTGGCCTGGTCACCTATGCTAGAGACAGTTCCGTTCACACCATCCATCACGTCTGAGACCACATCCTTAGTTATAGCTTTAGGAAGTGTTATCCCATACTGCGACATAGCATTTTCCACATCAGAAGCCTGGGGTGTCCCATTATTAGGACTGGTGTTGCCGCCAAAAGAACTCGTGGCCTTATCAATTGTTCCATCAACATATGTCTGTACTGAAGTAGTTATTGAAGTCTTCCAGGACGTATTATCTACAATAAAACTGTATATAAATGGATTGACAACCACAACAAACAAAGCAATGAATATCCATGAAAACAAATTGAATAGTACTCCAAAGAGACCTTTTACATAGCCAATTATTCCAAATATAATAAATACAATTATTACCGCAATAAATAAAATGTTCATACTATTCCTTATCTGCCCTATATTTCTATTTTAGTCGCACATCCTGAACGACACCATTTTGAACGAAGATATAATCCTTTCTTCCTGTACTAGGCAGAATCTTAATAATGCTATTCTCAAATTCATGTTCAAAACGTTTCTTGCCAGAAATACTATGTATAGCCGCCGTCTTATCTGTTGCCATTACAATATCGTTATTGCTTAGCATATACACATTTGTATAAGCATCATCAATTACCTTGTTGAGCTTCTTCCATCCCAATGAGCCGAACACATAAAGCTTCTTAACCGTCTCGCCCTTATCATTAGTCTCAGGACCAATGTAGCCAAAATTACTATCGTTATATACAATACTATCTATACTGCCTGTCGGGAATATCTCCTTCTTAATCTTAGGCTCGGAGCTATCGTTAAACAACACTATCTCGTGGTCACCAAATGCAACCAGATTATCGTTACTCATAAATACCAGCTTAGGAATTACCATATCCTGGAATGTATATTGTGCAATGATATTGTCCTTTTTGCCTTGACCAGTGGAGCTAAAATCATAGAATGTGACATTAGATTGCACATTTCCCGTATTGAAGATAATGGATGATACAGCCAGTCTCTCGCCATCATTTGTAAATGCGATTTCAATAGGAATACCCGAATTCTCAACATGCAATTCTCCTGAAGCTACGAGCTCCCCTTCTATATCCCTTATCTCTAGGTAACTCACATCCCGTTGATTCATAAGAACAGCAACGCTTCCATTGTCAGCAATGCAGGCTCTTAGAATTGGCTTAGATGTAGTTATCAAACCTTTACGACCTGTTGTATTCATGACATATACCGTGGTTCCGCCACGATCGTACAGCGCAACATATTCGCTGCATATACTGATACATGGCGACGACATATTATACGCCTCATTCCATATAAGGTCGCCTTCTTTGCTTACGTAAAATGCGCCATCAGAATTATATTTTACGATATTACCATGGAAGGATTCATAGGCAGTGCCATCTGAATCCTCCATTGCAACGTCATTTTTAATTGTAAAATCGGTGTAGGTTCTAAAGTTATCGATTGTGTACCATATAAGTACAATTATCAAAGCAACAACTACGCCTATTGACACCTTCTTATGCTTAAGGACAAAGGCCCATGTTTTGTCCGCTGCATTTACTAACTTGTCCTGCATTGTTATTCCTTAGTACTTAAATATTCCAACTCCATAAGGTGCAAGAGGATATCCTAACGAATATTCTCTTCCGTCGCACTCCTGTGCCTCAGCCTTGAAATTGGCTTTGCGTGAAGTTGACTCTCCGCCGTACTTAGACGACTCGCTATTAATAAGCAGCTTGTACGTTCCATCCTTAGGAACACCAACTCTATAATCATCATATGCGATAGGTGTAAAGTTAACTACGCATAGAATATTATTCTTGCCATCCTTAGACTTACGAACAAAACTAAATATTCCACGATATGAATCGTTAGCGTTAATCCACTCAAAGCCTTCCCAACTACAATCTAATTCGTAGAGAGCTGGATTTTCCTTATACATATGAAGAAGGTCCTTCATAAAGTCGTTAACAGACTTGTTGTTAGGATTATCTAATAGATACCAGTCTAATTCTCTCTCCTCAGACCACTCCTGATACTGTGCGAAATCCTGTCCCATGAACAGAAGCTTCTTACCAGGGTGACACATCATAAATGCGTATCCAGCCTTAAGGTTCTTGAACTTGTCAATCTCGAATCCAGGCATCTTATTTATCATTGAACATTTTAGATGAACAACCTCATCATGAGATAATACAAGAATGTACTTCTCGTACTGGTTATAACTCATGGCAAATGTCATCTTGTTGTGATTATCCTTACGGAAATATGGATCTAACTTCATGTAATCTAGGAAATCATGCATCCATCCCATATTCCATTTGTAAGAGAAGTTGAGACCATTCTCCTTAACACTTCCTGTAACCTTAGGCCATGCTGTTGACTCCTCCGCAATCATAACAACACCCTTGTTACGTCCTGTAATTAAAGTGTTAATATGCTTAAAGAATTCTATAGCATCAAGGTTCTGGTTACTGCCATACTTGTTAGCAATCCACTGACCATCTTCCTTACCGTAGTCAAGATAAAGCATTGAAGCAACCGCATCAACTCTAAGACCATCAATATGATATTTCTCAACCCACATCAATGCACTACCGATTAAGAAATTCTTAACCTCGCTCTTGCCATAATTAAATATCTTAGTTCCCCAGTCAGGGTGCTCTCCCATCTTAGGATCTGGATACTCGTATAGTGGCTCGCCATCAAAATCAGCAAGACCATGGGCATCCTTAGGGAAATGTGCAGGAACCCAGTCAAGGATTACTCCAATATTATTCTTATGGAATGTATCTATTAAATACATAAAGTCATCAGGCGTTCCATATCTTGAAGTAGGTGCATAATAGCCTGTTACCTGATATCCCCATGAACCATCAAATGGATACTCAGATACACCCATCAATTCCACATGAGTATATCCCATATCAACAACATATTTCGAAAGCTTATCCGCCAACTCTCTATATGTATAGAAGCCATCATCCTCTCGACCTGGATGTCTCATCCAAGAACCAAGGTGAACCTCATAGATTGACATAGGCTGCTCAAAATACTGGTCACCTATCTTCTCTCTATTCTTAATCCACTCGGCATCCTTCCATTTATATTTGTCTGCATTGTAAATGATAGACGCTGTGCCTGGTCTTAACTCACAAGTAGTTGCATATGGGTCTGACTTATATATCTTCTTACCTTCAGCAGTATAGATGACATACTTATAAAGCTGTCCTTCCTTTGCATCAGGCGAGAACACTTCCCATACACCCATTTCCGTTGGGTCAACACGAGTCATCATTGTTGCTGTCTCATTCCAGTCATTAAATTCACCAATAACAGACACAGCCGCAGCATGAGGTGCCCACACATCGAAGATTACCCCTTTCTTCTTGTTGCGAGTCTTCACATGTGCTCCCATCTTCTTGTAGATGTCATAATGTGTAGATTGACCAAATAGATAGCAATCCAGTTCTGTAAAATTCTTCATAGTATTAGTCCCCCGTTAAATATATTTTTGAAAGTCCTTCTCTCTTAAAATCATGTATCCATTCTCGTCGTATTTCTTATTGCCGAAGCTGAACCTTTCAAATGCTTTCTTGAATCCACCCTTGTCTGCATTCTCCATGGCTTCATCCATAATCTCCTTTACTTCAGAAAGCGCAGTCGGATGGTCTAGCGATTGTATTATATTAATTCTATCATATATTGCAAGAATTCCCATCTCATCAATTACACATTCGCAATCATCAGCGTATGCCTTGGCAAATTCCACGAGCTCATCGATTGTAAATGGTGGTATGTTGATTAGCTCTGTGAACTCTTTGCTAAGTTCTGGAGATGTCTTCATTATCCTGTCAATTCCAGTCTTAGTATCCTCAAGAATAATCAGTATTCCACTCTGGTCATTCTCTATCATAATTGATAAGCGAAGGATGGTCTCTCGATTCATCTGGCCTGCCTTCTCAATAATCAGACAGCCTCCTAGAATCTTGGCAAATAGCGCTCCTATATCTTTTCCATTGAGCTTGTCACCATCGACTTTACCGATATTTCCTGATGGCATTCCAACCTGACCTTGTAGTACCTTAACAAGAGAAGTGGCAAGCTTAGTCTTACCTGTTCCTTGTATACCCTGTACGATTATATGGCCACCCTTTTGTCGTTTTCCTTGCAAATGCTTCTTGGTGCCACTAATTGCTTTACACAAAGCAAGCTCCATTCCGTCGATAGGCATAAAGTAGGAGAATGTCTCCCTCTCTTCCTTCGTAAGATGAATTAAAGCATCACCATCTTCTTGCTCTTCTTCAACTTCTTCTATCTCTGGTAAATCTTCATCCTCTTCCTCATCTACCTCAGGCTTGAAGAAATCGTCTTGTAATGATTCACCTAATGCAACACCAGCCAAGCGTTGAGTATCATCAATATTCTCCTCTTCAATAACTGGCAGTACACGTGTCTTGGAATTCTCCCAGGCAGATGGCATTCGTTGTACCTCTGGCTCATCAACCTCTGTAGAGAACTCAACCTCTGCTTCTTCTAAATCATCATCTATTGGTCTGATGTCAGGGTCTTCAATTGGAGCTGCTGGAGCAATTGGCTTAGGCGTTGGTGCTACTTGCTCTTCTACGGTTGCCACTGGCTTAGGCGTTGGTACCACTTGCTCTTCTACGGTTGCCACTGGCTTTGGTGTTGGTGCCTGTGGTTTCTCCAAAGTCTTTTGCTTACGAATCTCTTCATCAATCTGATTCTGCATTGACTTGTTAATATCTTCTACTATCTTACTAGCTTCTTCAAGCTTAGTTGTTTCATGTTCATCTTCATTGCGAAGTAGCTTACTGCTCTTAATCTCCTCGTCGCTAAGAACAGGTGGCTTCCACTGAGATGTTCCCTCTGCTGCAGGAACTACTGACTCACCTTCTACCTTGGCTTCACCTATTACATGAGCCTTGTCACTTTCCACAACTGGAATTTCTATTCCTGTTCCAATCTGTTTTCCATCTGCAGAGAACTTGGGAACACTATAGCTCTTAGGTTCAGCTTTCTCTTCCGCTTTGGCTGCTGGTTTGTTTTCTTTTGTCTCTTCTATAATCTGATCTAAATCTTTATTTCTAGCCTTGGCTAATTCTGCCGCCATGGCTCTGGCATCTTCTTCAGCCTTAGTCTTCGCCTCTAATGCCTTCTTATCCTCTGCGGCCTTCCTAGCTTCTTCTAAAGCCTTAATTCTGGCTTCTTCCTCGGCCTTGGCTTTCGCCTCTTCCTCGGCCTTAGCCTTGGCATCTTCTGCAGCATGTGCTTTGGACTCTTCTGCCTGGTTAAGAACTTCTTCTTTCATTATCTCTGAAGTTGTTACACCAGCTTCAAGCTTCGGCATAACATCCTCTAGCTTATCCATTATCTGGTTGGCTTCTTCAATAGCATTTTCCTTAGCCTGCTTGAGCTTAATATCTTCAGCGCTCTCTAATGTCTCTTCCGCTGCACGCTGCATCTTGGCCCAATTATCCATTACGTCCTGAATAGTTATCTGGCCTTCTATCTGCTCATCCTCTTCGCTGTCTTTGTCAACCATCAGGCTAATCTGTCCATCATTTTCTTCGTCTAAGAATTTCTGGAATCTGTCTTTTATCGAGTCGTCAAGCTCCTTGCCTTCCTTCTTCTGCTTGTCAGCAACCTCATCAAGAGTTTCCTGAACCTGAAGGTATGGAATGTCTTCTATCAATTCCTTAATATTCTCAAGGTTGTCGTTGACATCTCCTTCTTTTGTTGCCTCCATTATCTCTTCAATATTGCGCTTGATTTCAGCTTGAAGATTAACGGTGTTAAAATGCTCTGGTGCTTCCTGAACAGTTGCAATATCAATATCGTGACGCACAACCTCTCCAGACTCTAACATCTCGTTAGCTTTGAAATGTGTAACACCTCTTCTCTGGTTCTGAAGCTCCTGATACTTCTCTGCCTGCTCATCCTCAAGTGGACTATATAGCATCTTAAGCTCTAATGCCTTGGCAACATAAGGACCATCACCAAACCAGATAATAATCTCATCACATAGTGCAGTACATTTCTCAGTCTCTCCTGCCCTGTGATACAGATATGCCAATTCGAATGCCCACTCTTCTATAAAGTCAGATTCCTTCATCTCTTCAAGAATCTTAATCTGTTCCTTGATATCAGCATTCTTCGCCTTGGCTATATGATATCTTAATATAAACTTCTTACTGTCATACGGAGCAATCTGAACAAACTCTTCTGTGTACTGTTCAGCCTCATCTATCTCACCCATTTTTATGCACACCAAAGTAAGATGATATAATATCATCCTTCCAATTGGTGACTTTTCATGAGCAAACATAAGTAATGTCTTACTGTCTTCTATATGACCTAGCTGCTCATAGAGATTACTAATCTCTATTAACACATTAACATTACGAATCTTACGCCAGTTGACGCTATCTAGAAGGTCTAGCGCGTCCTCTTCACCACCTGATTTAATTAAAGCCTTGGCTTCATTAATCAAATTTTTGCAATCATTCTTATCCAACTATCTCTACCTCTTCATAATGCCTGGAACTATTTCTTATCTTACATTGTTATCCTTTGTAATAATTAATCAGGCATCCTTTTAGAATTATGTCTCTCTCATCATCAGTAAGTTCACCTATCTTAAGAGTGAACTTGTTAAGGCTACCATCCTTTACAACGTATGCATCAACTGATGATGCTGCATTAGCAATGGCATCCTTAATATCAGGAATAAAGATATAGTCATTTACTGTAAATGGTAATTCTCCTTCATCAATAATGAATGGAACCATACCCCAGTTAATAAGGTTAGATCTATATCTCTTAGTTGCGTAGTCATTAGCAATATTAGCCCATCCACCAAGTACCTTCTGGCATGATGCAGCTTGCTCTCTTGCAGAACCGTCTCCTGGCTTTACTGCAAATATTGTGCTTCCCACACCGAAGTTGTCATGGTTAACGTCAGGATATGTCTTCTTAACTGTATGAACAATTTCCTTAAGCTCAGGAACAGCTTCTCCTGCACATTCTCCTGCTTCAAGGGCCTTCTGAGCCTTCTGAATCTCCTTGGCTCTACCCACATACTCTGGGTCCTTACGAGACAATGTAAATTCTGCAAGTCCAAGTGGGTTAGATCTGTATGATGATGTCTCACCTGATGGAATTAATTCATCAGTTGTTGTTACAGGATCATGTATCTCTGATACAACCTTTAAGAATAGATTCTGTGGCAACGGACTCATCTTAGGCCAATCCTTAATGTTAGGACCAAACTGGATCTCCTGGTTAGGATCTGCCTTGCCCTTAGAGTCAAATACTCTATTCTCATATATACTCTTGTCGAAGAAATACTTCGGCTTAGTGTAATTAACATCCATATCAGTCGCTGCTGTAAGATAACCCTTATTAGCAGCTGTTGCAGCAATTGATCTTGCATCCATAAGAGCAACGGATGATATCTGTCCACTCTGTAGCTTAGAACCCTCTCTGTTAGGGAAGTTACGTGTTGAATGACGAATTGAGAATCCATTGTTGCTAGGAGTGTCTCCAGCTCCAAAGCATGGTCCACAGAAAGCTGTCTTAACAATAGCTCCTGTTGCCATAAGATCTGCAACACTTCCATTCTTAACAAGCTCCATATAGATTGGAGTACTTGCTGGATATACAGACAATGTGAATTCATCAGGTCCAATTGATGCACCTCTAAGAATGTCAGCAGCATCTGTTATATTCTCATAACCACCACCTGCACAGCCGGCGATGATTCCCTGATCTACATATAATCTGCCGTCACGAACCTTGTCCTTCAAAGTATATTCAACCTGTCCATCTAAGCTAACCTTAGCTCTCTTCTCACAGTCATCTAATATATCCATTAGGTTCCTGTTAAGCTCTTCTATAGTATATGTATTACTTGGATGGAAAGGCATAGCAATCATAGGCTTAATCTTGCTTAAATCAATCTCAATTAAACCATCATAATATGCTACTTCACCAGGATTTAATTCCTTATATTCTTCACTTCTTCCATGAATATCATAGAACTCCTTAACCTTATTATCAGTCTTCCAGATAGAAGATAGGCATGTTGTCTCTGTTGTCATAACGTCAACGCCAATTCTGTAATCAACGCTTAGGTTATCAACACCAGGACCTACGAATTCCATAACCTTATTCTTAACATATCCCTTGTCGAATACTTCACCAATAATAGCAAGTGCTATATCCTGAGGTCCTACACCTGGCATAGGCGCACCTGTCATATAGACACCAACTACTCCTGGCATATTAATATCATAAGTCTTCTCTAATAATTGTTTTACTAATTCTGGACCACCTTCGCCCATTGCCATGGTACCAAGTGCTCCGTATCTTGTATGAGAGTCTGAACCAAGAATCATCTTGCCGCATCCTGCAAGCATTTCTCTTGCAAATTGATGGATTACAGCCTGATGTGGTGGTACATAGATTCCGCCATATTTCTTAGCACATGTAAGTCCGAACATGTGGTCATCTTCGTTGATAGTTCCACCTACAGCGCACAGTGAATTATGACAGTTAGTGAGTACATATGGGATAGGGAATCTCTCCAGACCTGATGCTCTCGCTGTCTGAATAATTCCTACATATGTAATATCATGACTTGTTAATTTATCGAAACGAATCTGAAGCTTATCCATATTACCAGATGTATTATGGTTCTTAAGAATACTGTAAGCCATTGTATTCTCACTTGCTTCATTCTTAGTTGTATCTTTTCCTGTCTTACTCTTAATCTCGCTTATAGCATTAGCATCCTCGGCAATAATCTCGTTACCATTAATAAGGTATGCTCCCGATTCATATAGCTTCATAAATGTCCTCCTCAATATAATCCTGTGTAGCGTCACCTAAATCTATATTAGGCGACACTTGCACAAAGTATCACTATAATTATATTGATTATTGACATAAAAAGCAAGACAGACGAGTTATTTGCTAAAGAAAGAACCAAATCTTCCTTTTTTCTTCTTATCATCCTTAGGAGCGTCGGCTGCCTCCCCCTCTTCTTCCTTCCAATTAAAATACTCTGCATCTAGGTCTTCTGACACTGACGCCATAGCGTTCTCATCAAGAGAATCACCAAGAGGTGTGCCATCTGGATTCATGCCCTGGGCTCTAAAGTAATCCTCATTAACCCTGATCTCTGGCTGAACATTTGCATAGAGATTATCATCAGCGCTTGCGTTATATTGTCCTGATTCCTTTTCCTTGGCAAGGCGCCTGTTCTCATCTTCAATAAGGTGCAAATATTTCTGTGTATCAATTAAATCAGACAGGCTCGCCTTAAGGTCAGACTGATTCTTCTTAACCTCTCTAACCTCTTTATCAACCTTATCCTTAGTCTCCTCATATATCTTATCGAACTTGACAATGGCATCCTTCATGATATCCTGAATCTGATTCAAGGTATTGTCAGTATACATTACAGACGCTGCGTATATATCCTCAGCCTTGCGAGTTGACTCGAAAATAATGTCATCTCCTTCCTTCTTCATCTCACGCTTAGCCTTGGCCTGAGACTGAGAAGTAAGCTCGTATTCATCCATCATGTCATACATGCAGGAATTAAGTTCCTTGAGAAGCTCCATTACATCATTCTTATTAACAACAACATTGATAGCGCTTCCTTCAAAAGGCTCTGCCTTAGAAAAAAGCACATGTATATCTCGTAATACTTTCTCTGTATTATCCTTAGCCGACATAATCATTCCTCCATATCTTCAACCTGTCTATTAATTATATGTCATCATATTAAGTCTAGTCAAAGACTTTCATACATCTATCAAGTATGTTATTCATATAAGCTATTGCTGTTCCATAATTGGTAATAGGAACACCAGCTTCTTTTGCAAGTGCAATTCTATGCTTCATCTCTTCGCCATTAAGAGTGCAAGCGCCACAATGAACCACAAGTCGATAGCCTGATAGGTCTGACGGGAACTGCCCTCCGCTTGTAAATGTGTATTCTAACTTGGCTCCGCTATAATCTTCTATCCATCCCGGGAGCTTGACGGTTCCGATATCTTTGCACTGTCTATGATGTGTGCACCCCTCGGATATAAGTACCTTGTCACCGTCCTGAAGTTTGCCCAGCTCTTTGGCACCTTCTACCTGCCAGTTCAAATCACCCTTGTAGCGTGCCATAAGAATCGAAAATGACGTAAGCCTAATATCTTCCGACGTAAGTGCGGCTATCTTCTTGAATGCCTGACTGTCCGTAACAACAAGAAGATTCCGGGCGTTGCTAAGCGAAGCAAGCATATCGGCATACTCCGTATCCTTGCAAATGTGAATCATGGCTCCCACATCTAACGCATCTCTTATAACCTGCTGCTGCGGCAGAATTATTCTTCCCTTAGGTGCCGATTCATCTATTGGGATTACAAGAATAATATCATCACCTAAACCTACAAGGTCAGATACCAGAGGCTTCTCCTTCTTCTTAGGAATAATATGTGCAATACCTTCCTTAAGCTCTTCAACACCTTCCTTATTAATGGCAGATACCATGAAGAGCTTGTCTTCTTCTATTCCCAAGCCAGAGGATAGGTGTCCCTTTAATGGGACAATAGTTGGTTCGTCAATTTTGTTCACCACAACAATATATGGAATTGATTTCCCCTTGATTCGCTCTAACAAAGACTTGATATTAGGATTGCTCATTTCCAAGAAAGCATTCTCGCAGTCAAGTACGAGTATTGCTATATCACATGTGTTAAGAGCCTGAAGGGATTTCTCCACACGAAGAGCACCAAGCTCTCCCTCATCATCAAGACCTGGTGTATCAATTAACACAACAGGACCTAAGGGCAGAAGCTCCATGGCTTTCTTAACTGGATCTGTGGTTGTACCGGCAACATCGGACACGATGGCAAGATCCTGGTTAGTAATTGCATTAATCAAAGTGGATTTGCCAGCGTTACGGTTACCGAATATTCCTATATGTATCCTCTCAGAAGACGGTGTGGCATTAAGTGACATAGTAACCTCCTAGAATCTAAAATCACGTTTTCCTTCATGGATATTCTCAATATATTCCTTAGCCTTCTCCTTAACCGTTGGGTTGGTAATAACCTCTAATTCCTTCTTGATTAACTCTTCTCCAACCTTCTTTGTCTCAGGAGACGCGTAATCCTCTAAGTACTCCTTCAGCGTCATAAGTGCGTTAGGGTGACAGCAGTTAACGATTTGCTTGCTCTTAAGAAGGCTCATAAAGCGGTCTCCTGTTCTTCCTGCGCGATAGCAGGCAGTACAGAAGGATGGTACATAGCCTGAATCCATAAGCCATTTTACAACCTCGTCAAGGGTTCGGTTGTCGCTAACATCGAATTGTGCTGTGTTCTCATCTTCTGGCTCTGGCTCACAATAGCCTCCAACAGAAGTACGAGAACCACCTGATATCTGAGATACACCCATCTCAAGCACCTTCTCTCTACACTCCTTAGACTCTCTTGTAGAGATAATCATTCCTGTATAAGGAACTGCAATTCTTATACATGCAACAATCTTCTCGAACAATTCATCTGTAATTCCATTGTCAAATGCATCTGGGTCAATATCTTCGGCACGACGAAGTCTTGGAACAGAGATTGTATGTGGTCCAACACCCTTGTATGCCTCTAAATGCTCAGCGTGCATGATGATTCCTGTAAAGTCATATCGATAGTTGTTAAGACCAAATAACACACCTAGTCCAACATCATCAATTCCACCCTCCATGGCTCTGTCCATTGCTTCTGTATGATAAGCATAATCAGACTTAGGTCCTGTTGGATGAAGCTTCTCGTATGACTCTTTATTATATGTCTCCTGGAACAGGATGTAAGTTCCAATTCCAGCATCCTTGAGCATCTTATATTCTTCAACAGTCGTAGCCGCAATATTAACATTTACACGGCGAATATCACCGTTCTTATGATGGATACTATAGATTGTCTTAATACTCTCTAAGATATATTCTATTGGGTTGTTCTTAGGGTCCTCACCTGCTTCTAGGGCGAGTCTCTTATGACCCATATCCTGAAGTGCAATTACCTCCTGCTTAATCTCTTCCTGTGTAAGCTTCTTACGCTTGATATGCTTATTCTTGGCATGATATGGACAATACTCGCATCCATTTATACAATAATTAGACAAATAAAGCGGTGCGAACATAACTATTCTGTTACCATAGAATTCCTGCTTGATATCTCTTGCCAGCTGATATATCTTCTCATTCAAATCCTCTAACTCACAATCAAGTAAAACGATGGCCTCTTTATGGGACACCCCTTTCATCTCTTTTGCCTTCTCTAGAATTGATTCTATAAGCTCTCTATTGTTCTTATTCTCTTCAGCGTACTCTAGACATTCTCTAATCTCTTCATCAGATATGAATTCTTCCGCTTTCGGGCTCATTACATTATACATACTTCTATCCTCCTGATTGTTCTCGTAAATGCTACTTTATACCTTGGAATAAATAGCCTTAGCCGTTATCCCTTCTATACTTCCAACCTTGCCTGATAATGAATTAATAACATCCGCTGGTCCGTCTAACGCAACGCTTATTAGCGAGATGTTCTTCTTGTCATAAGGCAGGCCCATTCTTCCAATAATATACTCCCCGAACTCAGTTAGCAGCTTGTTAAGCTCCGGCACCTTATCTCTGTCTTCCACTACAACTGCCAGAATTGCCACTCTTGTTTCTTCCATACAAACCCTCCTAACATACAAAAAACTCTACAAAAATGTAGAGTCCAATCCTTAATCAAAATACACATAATCTTCTCTGTCAGGTATTCCTTTCAAATCAGACTCCATTATATTAATTTGTAAAAAGCTATCCAACCTCGACCCCGGGAAGAAAAGACGTTACCTTGGTAGTTAACTCAACCCAGGCGACCCCATGTCACTCGGAAAATCAAACTTAGTGCTGCTTTGTTCCCAACCTGACACGATTCGTAAGCATCCGATGCATAGGACCCAAGTATCAACGCCACTTTCCAAGGGCAGCTCCCACTGCCGCAAGGCCTCAGAAGGATATCACCCCAGCTATAGCAACTGGTTACAAGACGCTGCTAACGCCCCGGCTAGACCTTTATTTTATGGTATAATAGCGGAATTGTCAATGCTTGTAAGACTTGGGGGCAATCAGGCAACATCCAAAATGAAAAAGGACCAAACGTATTGCTTGATCCTTACATAAGTTCATATTATTACTTAATAAATGGACAAGGATGATTCTTTGGCAACTTAGGGCATTTGCCAGTCTCAAAGAATTCCTTAATTGCGTTACGGTGAACGCCAATCATAAATCCTACACTTACCCAGAAGCAAATAACAATTAAGCTGCCGAGAAACTTGAAGAATCTTTTTCTCTTTTTCTTCTTCTTTTCTCTTCTTTCAAGCTCGATTTTGCCAAGAACTTCTGCTCTAACAGCATCTTTTGCTTTCTGCATCATCTTATCTTCATTATCTGAAAACCAACCCATTACTAATATCTCCCTTCTTAATTTTTTCCTCTGACTAGACTATAGCACGAAATCAAGGATTTGTCTATTACATTAGAACATCTGTCCATTCTCCATAAACTCAAATACATTCCTGTGCTTTATTCCGCTTCGCTTGCGAAGAAGCTTGTCAAGACTCATAATGTACTTAGGATAATAGTCGTGAATCTTCTCAAGTGGCTCGTATTCTATATCCTCCTCAGGATGCTCCCAATTCTCATCTACTTTATTGTTAATATATCGAACCACCTGAACATAGAGATAGTCCATGTTCACATCCTGCATGATAAAGTCCACCTGCAGGCTACCAATCTTACCAACTCCAACTGTATAATCATTGGCCTTGGCATAGTTATAAACCACATTCTGAAGTGATGTCTCGTAGTCAAGAGTGTTATACATATCTATTGCATAATAGAAGCTTAGATCTGATAGATAATATCTCTCCTTACCCTTGAGGAATCTCTTGTCCCCTATATCAACTCTGCTGCATTTATTAACAATATATACGTCTTCAAGAACCCCTAAGTAATTATACAGCGTCTCTTTTCTGATAGAGATGCCAAGCCTTCTATGCAGGCTTTCCTGCATATCCTTAATGGAAATCGTAGTTGCAAAATTACGAACTATATATTCCTTAATTGCATCGAACATCTCTTTATTCTTGATTCGCTTATTATGCCTTACTTCCTGCTCATAAATATCCTCTAGAACTCCCTTGGAATAAGAATGCTTTCCGTCTAATAGGTCATATCTTACAACCTTAGGAAAGCTTCCTTCCATCATATACTTGATGAATTCTTCCTGATGGTTTCTTGAAATCTTCTTATCATAGAACTTCTTCATGTCAAGATATTCAGAAAATGTTAATGTATAAATCTCATATTCAATATAATGAGCAATTAGCTTCTTAACATGCTCAGGTCGAAGGATATATCTGTTACTTGCTGTAATGAATACAGAATATCTTCCATCCTCATAACAGATGTTCATTGCATCCTCATAGTCCTTAACATGGGAAATGTTATCAATAAACAGATATCTCGTTCCCTCTAATCCCCTTGTCTTATCTGCAATAGCTTTGAGTAGCTGCTCTGAATTTCTTATACCCTTATATGGTCTCTTATCCAGATTAATTTCGATAATATTCTCATTTGGTACGGATTGGAAGCGAAGTTCATCGATTATCATTTCCAAGATACATGACTTGCCACAGCCCTTAACACCGGTTAAAATCTTAATTATCCCGGTAGAATCATAATATTCTCTTATCTTCTCAAGATACAGTTCTCTTACATACAAGTTATCCATATTATGCCTCTAATCCTGCTCTTACTGCCTTGGCTAGCTGGTCAGCACAAGATGTTGGTTTCATTGCACAAGTATTGCCTGTAAGCTTTCCTTCAATCTCGTCCACGCTCATTCCCTCAACAAGAATACCTATTGCCTTAAGGTTACCGTTACATCCTCCAGTAAACTTAACATTGTGTACTTTGTCACCATCCAAGTCATATTCAATTAGTCTTGCGCACACGCCTGATGGCTTGTATTCATGATGTGTCATATTACATTTCCTCCATCTAAAAATCATTCCCTGAACGAAGCTCCTCGAAGAAGTCTCTTATTATGGAAGAACATTCATCTCCGAGAACTCCTCTTTCAACTTCTACACTATGATTAAATCCTTCCATTTGAAGCAGGTTAATTACAGAACCAACACAGCCTGCCTTCGAGTTCATGGCTCCTATATAGACCTTCCTCATTCTTGCCTGCAATATTGCACCTGCACACATAGGACAAGGCTCAAGTGTTACATACATATCACAGTCTTCTAGTCGCCAGTCTCCCACTTTCTTACATGCCTGTTGTATAGCAAGAATCTCTGCATGAGAGGTTGTGCTTCCGTCCTTATTTCTTCTATTGTAAGCGCGGCCTATTACTTTACCATCTTCATTAACAATTACACATCCTATAGGAACATCTCCCTCTTCGTAGGCTTTCTCAGCCTCCTTATATGCCATGTTCATGAACTTGATTTTACTTTCTTCTTCTCTCGCCGCAACCTTCTCGGCCTTACTATTAGCATGGCTTTCTCTGAACCCATCTAATAACGCCATATAGATTTCCCCCTTATAATCTGATATAATATGCGTTGTTTAATACGCAACATAATAAGCATTACACATTTTGAATAAAATTTCAAGAAAGAAGCATTAAGATATGAGAATTGTAGGACTTATGAAGACAACCTTGCTAGACTATCCTGACAAGGTTGCCTCAACTATATTTACAGGTGGATGTAACTTCCGCTGTCCATATTGTCATAATGGCGATTTGGTACTGGATTTCGCTAATATGGAGCCATACTCTGAGGAAGAGATATTTGAACATTTGAACAAGAGAAAGAATACTCTTAATGGCGTATGTATTACAGGTGGTGAGCCTACATTGCAGGCCGACCTTCCTGAATTCATTAAGAAGGTAAAGGACTTAGGCTTACTTGTTAAGCTTGATTCTAATGGAACCAATCCAGATATGATACGAAGGCTTCTTGATGATAAATTGCTTGATTATATTGCAATGGATATTAAGCATTGCAAAGAACGATATAATGAAGTTGCCTGTATGAAGAATTACAACATTAAGCCGATAGAAGAATCAGTTAATATCATAATGAATTCCGATATCGATTATGAATTTAGAACAACAGTTACAAGGGAGCTTCATGATATTAATGACTTTGCTAAGATTGGTGAGTGGATAGCTGGTGCAAAAGCCTACTACCTGCAGCCATACAAGGAATCAGAACAGGTAATTAGCAAGATATTCTCTACTTATTCTTCCGAGGAATTTGATGAGATTATTAATATTCTAAATAATTATAATATTGAAAATGTTGGAGTTAGGGCGTTAGATTAATATGAATTTTACATATGAAACAGATCGATTAATTCTTAAAATATGTGGCGAGGAAATTGCAGAAGATGTACTGGTATTCGACTTACATAATGCTAAAGAATTCGAGGCAGTTGAGCCAATAGATGTAGATAACTTCTACAATCTTGATCATCATCGCAAATTCCTTAACTACGAATATAAGCAGATGCTACGTTTATCCGTTGTACGATTCTGGATATATCGTAAGGAAGATCCTAATACTATTATAGGTACAGTAAGCTTCCGTAACATAGTTAAGCCAATATATTCTGCCTGTCAGGTTGGTTACAAGATAGACAAGGCCTACACTGGCCAGGGCTATTGTACAGAAGCTCTTCGTGCTGGAATTAATATCATATTCTCTAATCTTGAAATTCACAGAATGGAAGCCTTCGTACTTCCTGAAAATATCGCCTCAATAACTATACTTGAAAAGCTGGGATTCAAACGGGAAGGCCTACTTCGTGACAAGATTATAATCAAGGGTACACCTAGAAACCACTATCTCTATGGTCTCTTAAAAGAGGAGTTCGTAGAGTAGCTTGTCTTTCTATATACAATGTACGCAATTATTGCAAGAACTGCACCAATTGCTGTGATTATCATCCCTGCCCCCATGGTGAAATCAGAACCATACTTAAATAGCCTTCCTTCGAGGAAGAAGCCTACTATCGTTCCTATTGATATTGTCATTCCCATTATAGTCTGACCCTTATTCTTATCACTTTCTTCCATTGTAATATCTGATAAATATACCATAGACGGAACAAGTATAGCATAAGTAAAGGCTTGTAATACCTGCGCTATATATACAATTACTATGTTGCCTGCTACTACGAATAAGACGCTTCTTATTATGTAGAAAACTGCAGCAAACACTATCAGAAATTGTGGCGAAAACTTCTTCATAATCTTAGTAAAGAAGAACATAACAGGTAGTTCTACTATAGCTGCAATTGCAGTCGCTATTCCAAAAATCTTTTTGTCTCCTCCCACGCCATTAACTATATTAATTAGATCCGCAGAGAAAAGATTTTGGAATGTAAATATAAAAATCATTGCGAAGAAAAATATAAAGAACACGTAATATTTCTTGAAAAAAGAACCGCCTGATCTCTTCTTAACGTCGGCTTTAGAATCAACATTTTCGGTATTACTACTTCGATCCTTATTCTGTACCTTAGGCATTATTAATAGAATTAATATGGTTCCTACTGCTGCTATTAATACGGTAACAGGTACAACTACTGGACTTATTTTCTCCATAAGAGAACCTATTATTACAGATACAATGCCATAGGAAATTGACCCACCTGCTCTGGCTGGTCCAAAGCTAACAGGATGCTCATCGGTGTTGTAATAGAAGCAACAATGATTTATAAATGGAGACATACAAAATACTATTACTACAGCTATACAAAACAATACTATGTCAAGCATAGAAGCGTTAAAGAATAAAAGTCTAATAGATATAATAATAAGGATTACTGTAAGTATATAAAGCAGATTCTTCCAATGAAGCTTTATGCTCCTGTCTGCCACATTTCCAAGTAAGGGTTGTAGAAGGGTAGCAATTATACATGCAATGGCTACAACTCTTCCTGCCACTGCCTCTGATAATCCCATAGCCTTAAAATAGGTTACAGTATATCCTATTACGCATAATTGCAGAATATAGAAAAACGCAAATAAAAGGACAGCGAGAACCTGTTCCTTGTTAACTACCTTAGCCTTCGTACTCATATTAGCCCCACCCTTCGTCTGTTCTAGCCGAGCCTTCCGGGATGCCAGGAAGGATTAAGCCACCGTCAATTCTAAGTGTAATCCCTGTAATATATGATGCTTTATCAGATGCAAGAAATGTTACTGCATTGGCAATATCTTCTGGTGTGCCTGCTCTGCCTAAAGGCACAGTGTCTGATAGGTTGTCCCAAAAATCGGACACCTCTCCATTGGGATTCTCTACAATTTTTTTGTCCCAATAATACTCCATATCAGTAGGTTCTTTGATTGCAGCAATCTCTTCCTTGGTTCTAATTCTTACTGCTCCAGGTGCCACATTATTAATGCGAATACCATACTCCGCTACGTCAAGTGCATAGGCCTCAATCATCTTGTTAAGGCCTGCCTTCATACCACAATATAGTCCGCAATTAGGATATGAACGTTCACCTCTTGATGAGGTTATATTGATAATATTACCCTTAATATTATTATCAATCATATAGCGGGCTGATAAATGCATCATCTTAATATATGAACGAAAGTCCAGATTCAATAGAAAGTCGAGATTGTCATCACTAAAATCCTGAATGGCACGAGGCTTGTTAACACCTGCATTACTTATACATAAGTCTAATGAACCCAGGGCCTCAACAGCTTCTTTGAAGAATGAATCTGTTGCGTTAGGAACAGATAAGTCTACATCGTAGCTATAACATTTTGCTCCTAGTGCTTCTATATCCTTAGTTGTCTTCTCGACAAAATACTCGCTATTAATGGCGCCACTATAATACGAAAACGCAATGTCATACCCTTCCTTAGCTAACGCAAGGGAAATACCTCTCCCTATTCCTGATTCTCCACCTGTAATTATGGCTTTCTTTCTCATAGTTTATACCTCTCTATTTGCTAGTTGCATTTCGTCGCATATTACCTAATTCCTAACATTTACGATTATTATACAACAAAGATTCTTATTTTTATAGTTTCCTTTTGTAAGTAACTAAGTTATAATTAAGTTACTATCGACTTGGATAACAAGTAACAAAGGGATAAATATTAAGATAATAGGAGGTAATGTATTATGGCTAAATGGGTTTGTTCAGTATGTGGATATGTTCATGAAGGTGATGAGCCACCAGCAGAGTGTCCTGTATGTCACGCACCTGCAGAGAAGTTCAAGAAGCAGGAAGGCGAGTTAACTTGGGCTGCAGAGCATGTTGTTGGTGTAGCACAAGGCGTTAGCGAAGATATTCTTGCTGACTTAAGATCTAATTTCGAGGGAGAGTGCTCTGAGGTTGGTATGTATCTTGCAATGGCAAGAGTTGCTCATAGAGAAGGCTATCCTGAGATAGGTATGTACTATGAGAATGCTGCATTTGAAGAGGCAGAGCATGCTGCTAAGTTCGCAGAGTTACTCGGTGAAGTAGTTACTGATTCTACTAAGAAGAACCTAGAGATGCGTGTAGATGCTGAGAATGGTGCTACAGCTGGTAAGACTGACCTTGCTAAGCGCGCTAAGGCTGCTAATCTTGATGCTATTCATGATACTGTACATGAGATGGCTAGAGACGAAGCCAGACATGGTAAGGCTTTCAAGGGTCTCTTAGACAGATACTTTGGATAATCTACATTCGAAGAAATAATAATTATTATTGAATACTAAAAAAGGGGCTGTAAAAATAGTCTCTAAATAGCAGACCTGCATTGGCCATTGCCAATGCAGGTCTGTTTCTTTATATATAATTATTATAAATGTTGA
>ONCT01000024.1:0-40686 GCA_900316395.1 uncultured Lachnospiraceae bacterium
CATGAGTGTTAGCTGACCTTAATATAATGGCTATATCAGAATATGTAATATCTCTAAGCTTAGGCTCTCCATTCTCCATTACCGTTACCTGATACTTCGAATCCACCAGTTCTCTTATTCGCTCCGCAATAACTGTTGCTTCTAAGGCCCTTGAATTATCATATTCCGAATCTTCTGCAGCTACATCCTGCTTATCCATAATAAGAAGCTCGACCTGCGAATCATCACGATTACCATATGTTAATTTAGCACCAAAATTAAGCTTCACATCATCATTATATTCTATTCCACCACTTTGCTTCGTCATTAGGTTGAAGAATACATTATTAACGAAGGTAAGAACCTCATCTCTACTTCTGAAGTTCTCCTTAAGATTGAAGGCTGTCCCATTATCAGGACTATTCATATAGTCCTCATATTTGCCAACAAATATCTCTGGCTTGGCCATACGAAAGCCATATATACTTTGCTTAACATCTCCTACCATAAATAGATTCTTATCATTAGATAATGCCTTAAGAATCTCTTCCTGCAAATCATTAACATCCTGGTATTCATCAACCATTACTTCATTGAAGGTCTCTCTTATAGCCCTTGCTCTGTCAGTTAACTCCTTTGTGACAGGGTCAACTAAGATGTTAAGAGCCATCCTCTCTATATCATTGAAAGTACGAACATTACTATCTTCCTTAAGCCTCTCATACTCATCCATTACCTCTTCCACAAAGTCAATTATGGCAAATACATATCTTGAACTCTCAATACATTCTTTGATAATGTCTGCAGAATTCATTTTCTGAAGCTTGGCTAAGGCTTCGTTGTATGCGTCTAATATTGAATTGAATCTATTCTGAAGCTCTTTAATAAAACTACTATCTAAATCCTTAGCTAGTGCTCCCTTAAATCCTGCACCTAGCTTCTTAGCCTTCTCATAGTTTAGAGAAGAATCTAACATTTCTTCATAGGAAGCGTAAGAGCATAGCAGGCTCAGAGTATCCTTCATCCCCTGAGTACATACTTCAATCTTATTGGCCTTATCTCCATCCCTATAATAAGCTCTGCATAGTTCAAGAAAAGCCTCTGACATTTCAATTATTGTCTGACACTCTTCCTTCCTTTGAATATGCATTTCATCTAGCCATTCAATATCATTAAGCCTTGTTCCCTCCTTAATAATATAAGGCTTTCTAATGCTGTCTAGCCATTCCTTTGGCCACGGAAATGCTTCTGCTCTCCTGTAAATGTTACTAATTAATGAAGAGAAGCTTGTAAAGTCATTCCTGTCAATATATAGCTTCATCATATCCTTAAAGTCGTGATTGTCTTCTCCCTCAAAGCTACTATCAAGCACATTATCAACTGCTTCCTGAAACAAAAGCTTGCCTTCATTCTCGTCACATATTCGAAATGACGGGTCGATTCCAATATCGTTAAAATTATCTCTTACGAAATTACCACAGAAGCTGTCAATGGTAGAAATGTTAGCATTAGCAATTAAAGTATTCTGACGAATAAGATATTCATTATCCGGATCTTCTTTAATCTTCTCATCAATGGCACGACGAATCTTCTCCTTCATCTCCCTTGCAGCTGCCTTGGTAAATGTAACTACAAGTAGCTCATCAATCTCAACCTTATCCTCTATTATCTTAGTAATAATGCGTTCAACTAATACAGCAGTCTTACCTGAACCTGCTGCGGCTGACACTAATATATTATTACCTCTTTTTTCAATAACACCCTTCTGGTCTTTAGTCCATTTAGGCATAATAATTCCTCACTTATAATTATTCTTCTGATACTTCTTCTCCATCTCTAATAAGACTAATAATGTTCTTATCACTGGCATCTATATATTTCGCATTAACAAATCCCGGCTGTCTTATATCGAATTCGCACACCTTAGAATATGGGCAGTACTTACATCCCTCATTCTTCTTATGCATTGGACTTGCATCTATCTTGCCAGCATACATATCACTTCCTATTTGCTGCATCTTATGAAGTACATGTCCTTCAATTGTTCTGTAATCGTCAAGACTAATACAATTAGAATGTGCTCCAAAGTCTCCATTCTTCTTAGTATCAAAGCATGCATATAATGATTTGTATCCACCCTCTGATTCTTCTGTGTAATTAGTATCTAAATGCTTTGCAACATCCTGTGACAAATTCTCTGGCTTAATCAAACCATCGTTATCCATTTCCTGACACTCTGGTTTTACTTCATCAACGAATAACCCCTTAGGCCTCATCTCTTTTTTAATCTCATCCTCGAGACCTTCCTTAAGTTCTTCTAGTTCAAGAATTGGGTCCTTAATTCCATAGTAGAACATTGCAGAGGGTTTGACTTCTTTATCATATTTTGAAGATAGTCCTTCAACAGATGCATGTAGATAATATATAAGCTGAAGCTGAAGACCGTTATATATGTCACCATAGTCAATCTTATTATTACCCGACTTATAATCAATTATTTTGACAAAAACCTTGTCCTCTTCTTCGCACAAATCTAATCTGTCAATTCGTCCATCAAGGACCATATCCTTACCATTATCAAGAGTTATCTTAAGATCCTTAGGGCTTGCAATTTTATCAAGCTTTACTTCGAATCTCTTAGGTTCAAAATGTGAATTCCTAGCCTGGTCTCTTAGGATGTCAATAGTCTTAATCATGGTAGTCATGATTCTTTCCTTGGTGAACAAATCCTTAGGTGTATCAAGAAGCTTAATTCGCTCATATCCTTCGTAGACTGTATCACAGGCGCCACTTAATATCTCTCTACTTTTTTCATCTGATACTCCTCTAAAACTTTCCCCTTCATTATTAAGCTGGATAGAGAATTCTTTCAGGATATCATGATATACATTTCCAAAGTCCCTTGCATCAAGCTTGTTATTCTCTCTCTCGTTAATATTAAGACAGTATTGCAGGAAATATCTATAAGCACATCTTCTGTAGCTCTCAAGCTTAGATACGCTACCAACAGGACTATCGGAATGGGCCAGCTTATCATATAGCTGCTTTTCTACCTTCTCCTCGTTGTGATAGAAGAAGGCGCCCTTAAGCACATTTTCAAGAGCAGTAATGTCATTAGACTTAAGAAACTTAAGAAGACTAATTGTTGCTTCAAGGTCGCTTACTTCCTGCAGCGTAGTCTTACTTACATCAATATTGTCATGACCTGCTTCGTGAACAAGATGACGCAGTGCTGCGGATACATACATTGATGAAGACTCCGTGGATACAAGCCAGTCAGTGGCTGACAGTTCACCAGCATTTTCTATCGTAGTATTACCAAATAGCTCACTCAATTCATTTACCAGATATGACTTATTAAGCGGCTTAGCCTCGTTGTCATTAACAGCATAAGTAATGCACAGCTTCTCACTAGCCTTAGTCAGAATCATATACACATAGAATCGCTGCATAAATGATTTCTCCCGGTCGGTAGGTGCAAGAAGCACATCCTTCTTACTTAAGAATTCCTTCAAATGTATCCTCTCACTCTGAGATATGATTCCACTGCTGTTATAGGTTGCAGGAATGGCACCATCATTAACTCCCATAAGATACATAACCTTAGGCTCATGGTATCTTGTACGCTCCAAATCACCAATAAGAACGCAGTCATTAGACATAGGAATTGTAGCAATCTTAGCCCCTTCGCAGGCAGAGAGCATTATCTCAACATACTCCTTTGTGCCTATTTCCTCGCCCTCAAGCAAGGCAACCATCTTATCTAAGATAGAGATAATCACCTTGTATATCTGAGAGTATTCTTTCGCCTTGATTTCATCACCTGCGGCCTCTAAGGCCTTACCCTTCTCATTAAGCTTAGCTTCAACATTATAATCTAATAGCAACTGATACAGGGCCGTCGAAATTGCTCTAACATCAGTACAACCATTTACACTGTTATAGAAATCCACTAGTGGCTTAGCAAACCTCTGACGAATGTCATTTACCATTGGAAGCCTTCCGTCAAATGCTCTTGGCTCGTAGATAAATTCAATACTATAGGCCTTAACGCCTCTAACCTTAGATGCATACAGATAATTATCTAATATATCAACCTCTTGAATTGTGATGTCGGTTAGGTTACACCTCATAAAATGCATTACGCTGTCAGTAGAGAAATTATACTCAACAATCATAAATGCACTTCTAATGAATTCAATAATTGGATGGAACACCACACTGGTACTGCTATCAATATAGAAAGGTATATTATACCTACCGAAGATTTCCTCAAAATGATTCTTGTAGGTCTCAAGACTGGCAGCGCATATGGCAATGTCCTTATACCTTCTGCCTCCCTCTCTAATATCCTTAGCTATTGAAGCTGCAACATATTCAATCTCAAGTCTTGGATTATTAAGGCAGTGTATCTTGAAGCTGTCCCCAATCTCTTCTGCTGAAAATGTGGTTTTGTCTCCAGGCCTGAATAGATGTCTTTCAATAAAATCAATGGCTCCACCCTCTGTCAACCTGTGATTCTTGTCAAGAAGAATTGCATCCCCAATTTCAACGTTACACATTTCACAGATGCGCCTTGTTCTTGCAATCATATTCTTACTCATGGCGAATAATTCGTATTCCTTAATATCGCCATAAAGCGCCTCTCTGCTATCCATAGTTACTACAACATAAGACTTATTGATTCTAGGAAGCATGGTCTTAAGAAGCTCATTTTGCAGAGGTGTAAAACCAGTAAAGCCATCAAACACGAACTCGCTATCATTAAGAAATGTAGAATCCTCAATCACCTCGTTAAGTCTGACAAGAAGACCCTCTGCAGTAATATATCTATCCTTAATAAATTCCTCGTAGGCATTATAAATAATTGAGATATCACAAGCCTTCCTCTTAAAGGAATCACTAAGCTCTCCCTCATCAACAATACTCTTAAAATCATTAGCACTAATATTGTATTGAGCAAGCTCCGATATGAAGGACTTAATCTCAGATATGTAGCCAGCCTTATTAATACCGCGGCCAAGAACCTGCAGCTTGTCCTTATGGTCCATAGAAAGCTTGCGAATAAGAAGATTCTTACCTGTCTCCTCTAAGATATCAAGTGTCTCAATACCCAACTCGTCGAAGACCCTGTATGCTAAGCGATTAAAGCTTAGCACATCTATATTCATAATCACATTATCAGGATGAAGACTTACTAATTCCTTCTGTGTCTGCAGGGTATTCTGCTCTGGCACAATAATAATATACTTACGCTTAGGATTAGCCATAGACTCTTCAATTATTCTATTGTAAATGTATGTTGACTTGCCCGTTCCAGAGCTACCAACAATAAACTGTAGTGCCATAGGGTTTCCTTTCCTGAAAATATATACTAAAAAAGGGATATATATGTATATCCCTTAGTTAAGTCAAATTGTTATTTGAGGAAGCCGTTAATGATTTGTTCTTCGGCTTCGGCTTCAGTTAAGCCTAGTGTCATGAGCTTAATTAGCTGCTCTCCTGCAATCTTGCCGATGGCAGCTTCATGGATTAGGCTTGCATCAATGTTATTAGCATTAAGTGCCGGTTGTGCATTGACAATTGCATCATCCATAATAATGGCATCACACTCACTGTGTCCCGAGCAGGCAGTGTTACCTGCTATTGTTGAGAAGAACTCCTGCTTGGATGTATCTCTTGCAACTGACCTTGAGATGACATTAGTTGATGAGTTCTCTCCATTGAGCTCTACAATAAAGTCTGTCTTGGCATGTTGCTTGCCATGAGTCATAATGCTTTCCTTGACCTCGAAGTAGGCATCCTTCTTAAGATAACCCTTAGTTACTCTGTCAGTAGAATCGATACCCTTAATCTGAGCAGACTCCATAATCATTACAGCTCCTTCATCAAGGTAGCATACTGTTTCAGGATTCATAACATTCTCACCATTGCCATCACCCTCACCGTAATGCTTCTCAACATATTTAACCTTGGCATTCTTCTCTAGGTGAAATGTGTGGATGCCTGCATGCTTGGATGTATCAACGCCACAATTATGAATTCCACATCCTGCAACAATAGTTACATCAGCACCTTCGCCAACAAAGAAATCATTATATACACATTCCTGCAGACCACTTTCACTTAAGACAACAGGAATATGAACGCTCTCATTAACTGTTCCAGGCTTAATGATAATATCGATTCCGTCCTTATCGTCTTTGCTGACAATGTCAATATTGGCAGTTGTGTTGCGGCTGTCAAGTTTGCCGTTAGTTCTTATATTATACGCACCTTCTGGAACGCCATGAAGGTCAGCGACTTCTTTTAATATATTCTTCTGTATTGCATCCATATTTTTACCTCTTACAATCTAGTCTAAAGCATCCTCTAACGGCTTGCATGGCTTAGATGTGTTGTTGGTGCCTAGTAGCTTAGGGAGAACTTCATCCTTAGAGCCATAGTGCATTAGATTACCGTCAGATAGAACTATAATCTTATCTGCTATATCAAGGATTCTCTCCTGATGGGAAATGATAATTATAGTGCCATCTATTGCATCACGCATTTTCTCGAATACATGAATTAAGCTCTTGAAACTCCATAAATCAATTCCAGCTTCTGGCTCGTCGAAGATAGAGACCTTAGTTCCTCTTGCTCTAATCATTGCAATCTCTATTCTCTTAAGCTCGCCACCAGACAACTTACCATTAAGCTCACGGTCAACGTAATCTCTAGCGCATAGTCCTACTTCTGAGAGCAGGTCGCATACTTCATTAATGCTAAGGTTCTTACCTGCTGCAAGACAGATCAAATCCTTAACAGTAAGTCCCTTAAAATGGACAGGTTGTTGAAATGCGAATGATATCCCTGCATTAGCTCTCTCAGTAATAGACATATTAGTTATATCTACGCCATCAAGAATAATCTGACCACTAGTTGGTGTAAGAATACCTGCAATAATCTTAGCCAATGTAGATTTACCTCCACCATTAGGTCCTGTTATTGCTACAAAATGATCATCTATTGTTAGAGAGATATCTCTTAATATTTCCTTAGAATCATCTATCTCGTCACTAACTTCATAAGAGATATTTTTAAGTTCTAACATGTATAGTCTCCTTAATAATTATAATTCAACAGTCCAGTTGTACTTATCCTCAAGCTTGCCCCATTGAATTCCTGTAAGTGTATCGTATAGCTTCTGTGTGAGCTCACCTGTCTTAGAGTCGTTAATTACAACTACATCATCCTTGTACTTAAGCTCTCCAACAGGAGAAATAACAGCAGCTGTTCCTGTACCGAATACTTCCTCTAATGTGCCGTCATGTCCTGCCTTCATTATAGTCTCAATAGCAATCTTCTCTTCATGAACCTTGTAGCCCCAATCCTTAAGAATTGTAATCATAGAATCACGAGTTACACCAGGAAGAACAGTTCCTTCAATTGGAGCTGTATATATCTCACCGTCAATCTTGAACATGATATTCATTGTTCCAACTTCTTCAACATATTTCTTCTCTTCACCATCAAGCCACAATACCTGTGTATATCCCTGCTTCTCAGCCTTAACCTGTCCTAAGATAGAACCTGCGTAGTTACCACCACATTTTGTAAATCCTGTTCCACCCTTAACTGCACGAACAAGCTCGTCCTCAACAAGAATCTTAACTGGATCAAGGCCTGTAGGATAATAAGCTCCAACAGGGCAGCATATAACGATAAACTTATAGCTTGTTGCCATATGCACTCCTAAGGATGCCTCTGTTGCGAACATAAATGGACGGATGTAAAGTGAAGTATCCTCTGCATCAGGAACCCAGTCCTTCTCAACCTTAACTAATTCCTCAACAGCCTGAACAAAATCCTCTTCAGGAAATGCTGGCATACAAAGTCTCTCGTTAGACTTAATCATTCTCTTGGCATTCATGTCAGGTCTAAATAGTTGAATCTTGCCATCAGCTCTTCTATATGCCTTAAGTCCTTCGAATGTCTCCTGCGCATAGTGAAGAACAACACACTGTGGTGCAAGCTCAATTGGCTTTAAAGGAGTAATTCTGGCATCATGCCAACCCTGATCTACATCCCAGTCACACACATACATATAGTCCGTCATGTATTTACCGAAGCCAAGTGCTCCATGAAAATCTGGTTTCTCCTTAAGTGTTGTTGCTTTCTCAAATCTAATATCCATTGTAATTAATCCTCCATTAATCATTAAATATATAGTAATCCCTAATTTCTATATTATATAGAAAAACCATACTAATTGCAATAATTCTATGCTCAACTCACAAAAAAGCGTGTATATTTCTATTCTTAATATTTCTTTTATGGCATACTAAAATATGGTATAATTTTCTAGGAATGTCTAGACTTAGGGGTATTTGAAAATGTTAAAAAAATCGGCTCAATTTATTACTGCAATCTTAATGGTCATTTCACTATCACTAACCATTACACCTATATATAACACTAGTGCCCAAAACAATAATGAGGGCATGGAACAATATGAAGAGACAAACTATCAGTTATTCCGTCCAAGCTATACAGGAGATGCTGCATGGTTAAATGACTTCGATCTAGAGGAGGACCCTGCTACTGCTGGGAAGGTAATACTAGTGAAATATGTTGGTACTGCTGAGAATCTTACAATTCCAGCCAAGGTAACAATTGGTACAACTGAATATGATGTCACATTATGTGATAGACCAGAATATTTCCTAAATACAAGTAATACCGATGATAATAACACTACTAAATCAGTAACATTTGCCACAGGTTTTGATACAAGTAATGTTACTAATATGACTTATATGTTTTATAATTGCAAAGCACTTACCAGTATTAATATTAGCAGCTTCAATACTGAGAATGTTACTGATATGAATCATATGTTTTCGGAATGCTCATCTTTAAGTAATTTAGACCTTAGTAACTTCGATCTTACCTCGCTATCAGATGATTTGAATCATGATAGTACGCTTCAAGATTGTACTTCTCTTCAAACTATTAATATCCCTATTAATCTCCATAAGGATATTCCTTTGCCAGGTACATTTTGTAGAGAAGACAATCCAGATATTATTTACACCTCACTTCCAACAGCTCAAACGTCGAGTTTTATAATTGTGAAAGTCAATATTCCTACCACTGGAGTTACTGTAACTCCTACTAACCAAACTATAAATGTAGGTAATACATTTACCATAACTCCAACTGTTACTCCTGATAATGCTACCGACAAAAGTATAATATGGACTAGTAGCGACGATACAATTGCTACAGTTGATGATAATGGTAAGGTAACAGCATTAATGGAAGGCACGGCTACTATTACTGCAACCACTAATGATGGTGGTTTTACTGCATCATGCGTTATAACAGTAGTCAAGCGTGAAGGAAGAGTTACAGGTATAACTGTAACTCCAATTAGCAAGACTGCAAGTGTAGGAGAAATCTTCTTCGTTACACCTTATATAACGCCTGTGGATGCAGAAGATAAAAGCGTAACCTGGTCAAGCAGTAATCCATCTATTGCCACAGTTGATAGCAACGGCAAAGTAACAGCTATAAGGGAAGGCGTCGTTACAATTACGGCTACTACTAATGACGGCGGTCTTAAAGCCACTTGCACTGTTACTGTAATTGATTCTACTGCTGATGTTCATCGCTTCTATAATCCTATCAGTGGCGAACATTTATTTACAAGTAATGACGGTGAACGTTCATACCTTACTGCTATTGGATGGAATTATGAAGGAGTTGCCTGGACTGCTCCTTATTCTTCAAATAGACCAGTATATAGAGTATTCAATCCTTATACAGGAGAACATCATTATACTATGAATGACGACGAAATTAACTACTTACTGCTGACAGGTTGGAATAATGAAGGAATAAGTTGGTATTCAGTCAATACTAATACAAGAGGAACACCTGTATATAGATTGTTCAATCCATATATAAAAGGCATAGGTGCTCATCATTACACAGTTAATACATCAGAACGAGATTATCTAATCTCACTAGGCTGGAACTATGAAGGAATAGGCTGGTATGGATTATAAATACTAGTTTTATTGAAAATATAAAAATACATACTATTGTAAAAATCACATTTAAGGAGAATCGTAACATGTTAAAAAAATCTGTCAAACTCATCACTGCAATTGCTATGGTAATTTCACTATCACTAACTATAACACCTTTATACAGCATTAGCGCTCAAGGTAATGATGATGGTGCTAAGCAATATGAAATGACAAATTATCAGCTGACAACTTATACCGGAGATGCTGCGTGGTTAAATGACTTCGACTTCGATCTAATTCAAGACGTCACTAATCCCAAAGTAATTCTCATAAGATATAAAGGCACGGCAGAGAATCTGAATATTCCTGCCACTGTAGAAATTGATTCAACACAATATGCTGTCACATTATGCAATTCTCCTGAACACTTTCTAGATTCTGAAAACACAACCACAAAAAATCTTTCATTCGATCCTAATATTAACACAGATAATGTTGAAGACACTAGCAATATGTTTATTAATTGTACTGCCCTTGAAACTGTAGATTTTGGCGGATTTGACACAGATAGCGTTAAAAATATGAGTGGTATGTTTGAAGGATGTACATCACTTACTAGTCTTAACTTAAGCAACTTTAACCTCAGCGCACTAGCAAGTTATAATAAAATGCTTAATGGTTGTACTTCGCTTCAAACCATTAAGACACCTACAAACCTTCAAAAAGACATTGCATTACCAGGCACATTTGTAAGACAAACCGATCCAAGTGTTAGTTACACCTATCTTCCAACAAACACTTCAGCAAGCTTTACAATCATCAGAGATACGCATGTCACTGGTATAACAGTTTCTCCTACTTCTAAAACAATTAAGGTTGGAGAAAACTTCATAATAACACCTACTGTAACGCCTGCAGATGCAACAGATAAAGTTGTTACATGGTCAAGTAGTAATAACGCAATCGCTTCAGTTGACACTACTGGTAAGGTAACAGGATTAAGCACAGGAACAGCAACTATAACTGCAACTACTCATGATGGTGGATTAACAGCCACCTGTACCGTAACTGTCAGCAACACAACTATAAATGTAACAGGCATCACACTAGATACTACCGCAAAAACTATGGGTGTCGGAGAAACCTACAACTTAAAGCCTACTATAACACCTTCTAATGCTACGGATAAAAGTGTTGAATGGTTTAGTGGTAATCCTGCAGTAGCCTCAGTTGATACTACGGGTAAAGTAACGGCAAAAGCCATAGGAGTAGCTGTTATTACAGCCACTACTCATGATGGTAAATATAAAGCCACCTGTACAATAACAGTTAGCAACTCCAAGGTAAGCGTAACTGGCATTGAACTAACAACTACATCCAGAAATATGTATGCTGGCGACCAATACATTTTACAAACAATTATCAAACCTGATAATGCAACTGACAAAAGTGTCACATGGACTAGTAGCAATCCTGCCATTGCCACAGTTGATGAAAACGGCATAGTATTAGCTCTAAAAACAGGAACAACTACTATTACCGCTACTACTAATGACGGTGGATTCAAGGCTAATTGCATAATAACTGTAACTGGTGAAGTAGTTAATGTAACAGGCATTACTCTGTCTCCTACGACCAAAACTATGTATGCAGGAGAAAGTTCTATGCTAACGCCTACTATAACTCCTGACAACGCAACTAATAAAAGTGTTACATGGACAAGTAGTGACCCTACAATTGCTTCTGTTGATGAAAACGGCATAGTCAAAGCAATAAAGGAAGGAACAGCTACTATAACTGCTAAAACAAATGATGGTGGTTTTACGGCCACTTGTACCGTAACAGTTAATAAGGGAACGCAAAAAGTTACAGGAATAACTTTAACACCAACTACTAATACTATTAAGCCTGGAGACAGCTTCGTTATAACACCTACCGTTACACCTTCTGATGCAGCTGACAAAAGTGTAACCTGGTCTAGTAACGATTCATCCATCGCTAGGGTTGACAGCACAGGCAAGGTTACTGCTCTAAAGGCAGGAACAGTTACCATTACCGCAACTACCAATGATGGCGGATATAAAGCCACTTGTACTGTTACTGTAGCTAATATAACCTCTATTAATATATATAGGCTCTATAATCCTTATAGTGGCGAGCATCTCTTCACAACTAATGATTGGGAACGCCAATATCTTGCTTCTATCGGTTGGGATGATGAAGGCATTGCTTGGACGTCCCCATCCTCGTCTGGTGTCCCAGTATATAGATTATTCAACCCTTATAGCGGAGAACACCACTATACATCTAACCTAGGTGAAAGAAATTATCTAATAATATTAGGTTGGCTTGATGAGGGAATAGGTTGGTATTCGATTGATTACCATACAAAAGGAACGCCTATATACAGATTATTCAATCCATATATAAGCGGTATAGGTGCACATCATTATACAAAAAACGAATTTGAACGTGATTATCTAAGAAGTTTAGGTTGGAATTATGAGGGAATAGGCTGGTATGGCATTTAACCTCTAATTCTTACTGAACTCTGTTAATTCTAGACCTTCATTACGATCTAAGGTCATACCAATAGACCATTCCTTCGCAAATAGAAGGAGTGGTCTTCCTTTCATATCCTTGACTTTTTTCATATCGCTGGTTCCGTTAATTGAATCAACGTCAATATCATCATTTGCAATCCAGCGGATGTATTCGTAAGGAAGATTCTCCATCTTAATCTCAACATTGTATTCATTGTTAAGACGATACTTAAGTACGTCGAATTGCAGCACGCCAACAACGCCTACAATAATCTCTTCCATTCCTGTATTGAACTCCTGGAATATCTGAATAGCACCCTCCTGAGCAATCTGGTTGATCCCCTTCATGAACTGCTTACGCTTCATTGTATCAACCTGTCTTACTCTTGCGAAATGCTCTGGTGCAAATGTTGGTATTCCTTCAAATTGGAATTTCTCCTTAGAATTGCTTATTGTATCACCAATAGAAAAGATTCCCGGGTCAAACACACCGATAATATCTCCAGCATAAGCTTCACTTACAATCTTCCTGTCAGAAGCCATCATCTGCTGTGGCTGAGATAAGCGCATTTTCTTATCCCCCTGAATATGAGTAACCTCCATATTAGCATCGAATCTGCCTGAGCAAATTCTCATAAATGCAATTCTATCTCTATGGGCCTTATTCATATTAGCCTGAATCTTGAATACGAAAGCGCTAAAATCTTCAGAGAAAGGATCAATAATTCCATTATCTGACATTCTTGGAAGTGGCGATGATGTCATCTCTAAGAAATGCTTTAAGAATATCTCCACTCCGAAGTTAGTAAGGGCAGAACCGAAGAACACAGGGGATAACTCACCCTTACTTACAAGGTCAATATCGAATTCTGCAGAAGCACCATCAAGAAGCTCGATTTCCTCTAACAGCTGCTCCATCTGCTCTGCTGTAATCTCATTAGTATCAGCCGCCTCGTCAACAGAGATTACCTTAGATACACCCTCCTTAGTACCCTTCATTGTGTCAGAGAATGTTGTAATCATTGAGGATTTCCTATCATATACACCTTTAAATTCCTTGCCAGAACCAATTGGCCAATTAATAGGACATGTTGGAAGTCCTAGCTCCTTCTCAATATCATCAAGAAGCTCGAATGTGTCGTTAGCATCTCTATCCATTTTATTAATAAATGTGAATATAGGAATGTGTCTCATGGCACATACCTTGAATAGCTTTCTAGTCTGGGCCTCAACACCCTTGGATGCATCAATTACCATAACAGCTGAATCAGCCGCCATAAGAGTACGATATGTGTCCTCAGAGAAGTCCTGGTGACCAGGTGTATCAAGAATATTGATACAATAACCATCATAATTAAACTGGAGCACTGAAGAAGTTACAGAGATACCCCTCTCCTTCTCTATCTCCATCCAGTCTGATACAGCATGTCTTGCTGTGGCCTTACCCTTAACAGAGCCTGCCAGATTAATTGCACCACCATACAGTAGGAACTTCTCCGTAAGAGTTGTCTTACCAGCATCAGGGTGGGAAATTATGGCAAATGTTCTTCTCTTAGTTATCTCTTCTTTTAAACTAGACATATGGTCTCCTTATAAATTGTTAAAATATTCTAGTATTGTGCCAGCGATATATGAATATGAATCCTTCACACCTAAGTTAGTATTAGGTGTAATAGTATTGCCGTACATTAGTAGTGGCACGCACTCCCTGGTGTGGTCAGTGCCGGAATAGTCAGGGTCGCAGCCATGGTCAGCTGTGATTATGAGTACATCTTCGCTTCGCATTTTAGATAGAAGCTCAGGGAGTCGGGTGTCAAAGTATGTTAGTGCTTTGGCGTAGCCATCTCTGTCTCGACGATGACCGTATAGCATATCATAATCAACAAGATTAACAAAGCATAGGCCTTCAAAATCTCTGTCCATCATCTCTAGAGTCTTATCAATGCCATCTTCGTTACTTGTAGTTCTTACATAATCTGATATGCCTACACCTGCGAAGATATCATATATCTTGCCTACTGCAAGAGTATCAAAGCCATCGCCCATTAGCATATCTAGCATGGTATCTCTTGGTGGTTCTATTGAGAAATCATGACGATTGCTTGTTCTTACATATTTGCCGGACGAGCCAGTAAATGGTCTTGCTATGACACGACCAACACCATGCTTTCCCGTAAGCATAGCTCTCGCCTTCTTACAATAATCATATAATTCCTCAACAGGAACTATATCCTCGTGAGCAGCAATCTGAAATACGGAATCCGCACTTGTATATACAATCAAATCACCAGTCTTAACATGCTCGTCACCATATACATTAATGACTTCTGTTCCTGAATATGGCAGATTACATAAGATTCCTCTACCTGTTAATTCCTTGAACTTATCAATAACCTCTATTGGAAATCCATTAGGATATGTAGGGAGCGGGCTATCTGATATAACTCCTGCAATCTCCCAATGACCTATGGTTGTGTCTTTGCCGGCTGACGCTTCATTAAGTCTTGCTACGGCACCCTTATAGGAATCTATCTTGCTATTGGCGATGCTCTTATCTTCTCCTAGGCAATTCTTGCCTTCAAGACTTAATTCCATTCCATCTATATTAAAATATCCTAATTCACGCATATTAGGCATAGCAAAGTAAGGACTCTTAGAGCATGACAAAAGTGTATTAGCACCCTCGTCGCCAAAGTCCTTAGCATCCTTGGCCAGTCCCATACCTACTGAATCTAATACTATTAAAAATACACGTTTCATTATATGCGGGTCCCCTCTTACGACATATTACCAGTCGTAAGGAATCCTCCCACTACGTGGGTCCCTCCTTACGACATAACATAAAATATGCACCACTAATAGTGGTGCATACATAATCATTAATTATATTTGCGCTTTCTAGCAGCTTCTGACTTCTTCTTACGCTTAACAGAAGGCTTCTCATAATGCTCTCTCTTACGTATCTCTTGCTGGATACCTGCCTTGGCGCAATTTCTCTTAAAACGACGAAGTGCGCTATCTAGCGATTCGCCTTCTTTTACTACTACACTTGACATATCTTCAACCCTCCCTCCAGTTTGGATTGTGCTTACCAACTGACTGGGTAATAATCTATTGCACTTAAGGAATTATACATATATTTAGTGATAAAGTCAAGCGCAAACTTGACATTATACTTACACTTGCGATGCTAGTACATCTTTGGCTTTGGCAAGGCATTCGTCAATACCTGCAGGGTTCTTGCCGCCTGCCTGAGCCATGTTAGGACGACCACCGCCGCCACCGCCTACAAGCTTAGCAATTTCCTTAACAATATTGCCTGCATGGGCGCCTTTCTTAACAGCCTCATCTGTTGCCATGACAACAAGGCTAACCTTACCATCTGTAGCAGATGCTAATACAATTACACCTTCGCCAATATTAGTCTTAATATCATCTCCAACATCACGAAGACCGTTCATATCGACATTATCAAGCTTCATAGCAATGAAGTTAACATCGCCCACCTTCTCAACCTCAGAAGATACATCTCCAATCGCATCCTTAGCAGCTGCGTACTTAAGGAAGTCAATCTGGCTATTTAACTTCTTATTCTCCTTGAGAAGTGATTCAATCTTATCCTCGATATTATCAACACCAGTCTTAAGAAGAGAAGCCACGCTATTAAGCTTCGTCTCTAACTCGTTAAAATACTCGAATACAGCCTGGTTAGTAATTGCCTCAATACGACGTGTACCTGCAGCAACACCACCTTCTGATATAATCTTAAATGCTACAATATCAGATGTGTTAGAAGCATGAGTACCACCACATAATTCTACTGAGAAGTCACCCATCTTAACAACTCTAACTACATCACCATATTTCTCGCCAAATAAAGCCATAGCGCCAGACTTCTTAGCATCATCAATTGACATCTCTTCTGTAACAACATCAAGAGATTCCCTTATCTTAGTATTGACGATATCCTCTACCTTCTTAATCTCTTCTGTAGTCATTGCTGAGAAATGACTAAAGTCAAATCTTAATCTGTCTGCGCTAACCTCAGAACCCTTCTGCTCAACATGCTCGCCAAGAACCTCACGAAGTGCCTTCTGAAGCAAATGTGTTGCAGAGTGATTCCTTGCAATCAACGCTCTACGCTTCTTATCTACTTCCATCTTGGCCATAGCGCCAATGTTAACTTCACCCTTAGTAACAACACCAATGTGAGCAACCTTGTCCTCACCAACCTTAATAGTATCAGTTACAGTGAATATGCTTTGCTTACCTTTAATTACACCAGTATCGCCAATCTGTCCGCCCATGGTAGCATAGAATGGTGTCTTGTCAACGAAGATTGCGCCCTTGCTTCCTTCTGTTAGCTTATCAACAACCTCATCCTCTGTAGTAAGGGCAATGATTGTAGAATTAACACTTAAGGAAGTATAACCTACGAACTTTGTTGTAATTGAAGTATCTAATTCCTCATATACACTTGCATCCTTACCCATGTAATTAGTCTCTTTACGGGCAGCTCTTGCAGTTTCACGCTGCTGATCCATACATTTGGCAAATCCCTCTTCATCATAGGACATACCTGACTCAGCTAGAATCTCTGCTGTAAGGTCAATAGGGAATCCAAATGTATCATATAGCTTAAAGGCATCCTCCCCTGGGAGTACCTCACTGTTATTCTTAACAAGTTCAGCCTTCATCTCTTCTAAGATGCTAAGTCCCTGGTCAATTGTCTTATTGAATCTGTTCTCTTCCTCTGTAAGAACCTTGAATATATATATCTTCTTCTCGTCTAACTCTGGATATCCATCCTTAGACTCATTAATAACAGTCTCAGACAGCTTAGATAAGAATACATCCTTAATTCCAAGCATTCTTCCGTGTCTTGCAGCACGACGAATAAGACGACGAAGTACATATCCTCTACCTTCATTAGATGGGGATACACCGTCTGCCACAAGAAATGTTGCTGACCTGATATGGTCTGTAATAAGACGGATAGATACATCATCCTGCTCGTTGACCTGGTATTTTTTACCACACATTTCACATACCTTGTCACGAATAGCCTTCATTGTATCGATATCGAAGACAGAATCCACATCCTGCATAACAACAGCAAGACGCTCAAGTCCCATACCAGTATCAATATTCTTATTCTCTAGTTCTTCGTAATTGCCCTTACCATCGCCGTTAAACTGTGTGAATACGTTGTTCCACACCTCCATATAGCGATCACACTCGCAGCCCACCTTACAATCAGGCTTGCCACAACCGTATTTCTCGCCACGGTCATAATAAATCTCTGAACATGGTCCGCAAGGTCCTGCACCATGCTCCCAGAAGTTGTCACATTCCCCAGTCTCTGGGTCACGATAGAACTTAGTAATCCTATCCTCAGATACGCCAATTACATCAGTCCATATCTTAAGAGCCTCATCATCCTCACCATAGATAGAAGGATATAATCTGTCCTCAGACAGACCTAACACCTTAGTCAGATATTCCCAGGACCATGTAAGAGCTTCCTTCTTAAAATAGTCACCAAAAGAAAAATTACCCAGCATCTCAAAAAAAGTCAGATGGCGGGCAGTCTTGCCTACATTATCAATATCTCCTGTACGAACGCATTTCTGGCACGTACACATTCTTGTCTTAGGTGGTACCTCCTGACCTGTAAAATAAGGCTTAAGTGGTGCCATACCAGCATTAATAAGAAGAAGACTATTATCATTCTCAGGAACAAGAGAATAGCTGCCCTTAGACAGATGTCCCTTGCTCTCGAAGAACTCAAGAAAGCTTCTTCTTAATTCATTAACTCCATTATTCATTAGTTGTCTCTCCTTCGACGCTTGTTGTCTCAGCTACAGTAGCTGCAGCCGCTTCCTTAGCGTCCTTTCTTTTTCTTAAAGCCCTGCCTACCAGCACACCAAGAATGGCTACTGCGACAAGTATTATAAATATTATTAGATACTGCAAAAAGCTTGCTAAAAATGCCATGTGAAATTCCTCCATAAATACACATACTAACGCTTAAAATTATAAACTATTATCCATATATTATCAAGATAACATATCGCTTATTCTAGTTCATTCTGCGAATTATCTCATTGGCTCTGCGATATACCTCATTACTATCAAATCCAATATTGAATCTTCCCATATCATATAGAATCTTGCCATTAACCATTGTAAATATAACATTTTGTTTGCTGCCTGAATATACAATATTCTTAACAATGTTATTAACAGGCTGCATATTAGGCTGACGCAAATCAATGGCAATAATATCTGCCTTCTTGCCTACTGATAATCTGTCACAGTCAGCAAGTCCCATACATTTAGCGCCGTTAACAGTCGCCATGTATAGCACTTCCTCAGCAGGAACTACTGCCGCATCATTCTCCTTAACCTTAGCAAGTGCTGTTGTTAAGAACATTTCCCTAAACATGTCAAGGCAGTTGTTGCTTGCAGGTCCGTCAGTTCCAATTGCAACAGGAATGCCCATTTGCAAATATCTGTTAATAGATGCAATACCACTTGCAAGCTTAAGATTACTAGCAGGGTTAGTTACTGCATACAGCTTATTCTTCTTGAATATATCATAATCATTATCTGACATATGAACGCAGTGATAGCCACCGCCACCATAGCGATACATGCCAAGCTCTTCTGTTAATTCTGTAGGTGTCTTGCCCCATCTCTCTTTACACTCTTCTACTTCCTTAGCTGTCTCAGCGTTGTGCATAAACATTGGGGAATGATACTTCTCACACAGACCTGCAACACCCTCCATAAGTTCCTTAGAAGTTGTGTATTCAGCGTGGAAGCCAATAATAAATGACGACAGGTCACTCATCTCATTTACAATATTATAATTCTCTTCTAGCTGCTCAATTGTGCCGCCGAAGTTGTTAAGACCAGAAGTCTGAACTGTTCTAAATCCACAGTCAATAGACGCCTTGGCATTCTTAGGTGGGAAGAAATACATATCGAAGTTAGATGTAATTCCTGATGTAAGATATTCCATAATTCCAAGAATATCAAGCCAGTATACATCCTCATCTGTAAGCTGTCCTTCCTTAGGAAATACTTTATCAAATAGCCAGCTCTGTAGTGGCAGGTCATCTGCGAATGACCTAAGAAATGTCATAGCAGTATGGGTATGGGCATTCTTAAAGCCAGGCATAAGTAGATTGCCCTCAAGGTTACGCTCCACATCGAAATTAGTACAAGGAACACCTTGCTCATAAGTTGCCGCATTAGAGATGTCTCGACCATCTACTCCCACAGGAGTACCACTTATGTAGCTAATCTTGTTATCAGATATATGAAGCTCTCCCTTAATTGTTGTAAATGTCTTATCATCATTTGTTAGCAAAATCAATGCATTATAAAACTTTGTATTCATACCCTTCCTCCTAAACGTCTGTTTCTTTTTTCTTATCCTTTTCTTTATATAAGCTAGTTAATGTTAGTGATAATCTCTGTAACGAGTGCGCTGAACTTCTTAGCAACCTTGCGTCCTGCTTCAAGGACTTCCTCTTCTGTAAGAGGTGTTGGGCTAATGCCAGCGGCAAGGTTAGATACACATGATATACCAATTATATCCATGCCCATATGATTGGCAGCAATAGCCTCGCATGTTGTTGACATTCCTACTGCGTCAGCCCCCATAGTCTTAGCCATTCTTATCTCCGCAGGAGATTCATAATTAGGTCCAGGCATCTGAATATACACGCCCTCTTTAAGTTCTATATCAAGCTTCTTCGCACATTTCTTAGCTAACTGCCTTAGCTTATCATTGTAAATGTGTGACATATCAGGAAATCTCACTCCAAGCTCCGATATATTCTCACCTCTTAAAGGCGATGGAACCAGCTGCGATATCTGGTCAGTTATAAGCATAAGGTCCCCGGCGTTAAAGTCAGAATTGATTCCACCACTTGCATTAGTAATGAATAATGTCTTAGCGCCGAGAAGTTTCATAAGACGAATTGGAAGGACGACGTCAGACATGTCGTAGCCCTCATAGAAATGCACTCTTCCCTGCATTACAACAACCTTGGTATTTCCAACATATCCGAAGACAAATCTTCCAGCATGACCTGGTGCAGTTGATACAGGAAATCCATCAATATCCTTATAATCTAATGTTGCTTCAACCTTCATTGTATCAGCATAATCTCCAAGACCAGAGCCTAATACAAGTGCAACATCCGGTACAAAATCCACCTTTTCTCTGGCACATTTTAGACATCTTTGTAACTTATCGTATACAGGATTCATATTTACCTCCTATTTACCAGTCGTAAGGAATCCTCCCACTACGTGGGTCCCTCCTTACGACATACTATACATTAAATCTAAACAGTATTACATCTCCATCCTTAACAACATAGTCTTTACCTTCCATGCCGACAAGTCCCTTGTCCCTCGCACTAGATAAAGAACCACATTCCATAAGGTCAGAATAATTAACAACCTCTGCCTTGATAAATCCTCTCTCGAAATCAGTATGAATCTTACCAGCAGCCTGAGGTGCTTTGGTTCCCTTAGTAATGGTCCATGCTCTACACTCGTCCTCTCCTGCTGTAAGATAACTAATAAGACCAAGCAAGCTGTAGCTAGCCTTAATCAGCTTGTCAAGACCTGACTCCTCAAGCCCAAGCTCTTCTAAGAACATTGCCTTCTCTTCGTCATCAAGCTCTGCTAAGTCCTGCTCGATTGCTGCAGATATAACAAATACCTCTGAGCCTTCCTTAGATGCATACTCGCGAACCTTCTTAACATTTTCATTAGAAGCACCATCATCAGACAAGTCGTCCTCTGCTACGTTGGCAGCATAGATTACAGGCTTGGCTGTAAGGAGATTATACTCCTTAAAATACGCCTCTTCGTCCTCGTCGTTAAGGGTAAATGTCTTAGCCATATTGCCATCTTCCATATGCTTATAGAGACGCTCCTGCATGGCAGCCTCCTTCTGAAGAGACTTGTCCATTCTTGCCGCCTTGCCAGTCTTAGACATACGACGTTCTAATATCTCCATATCAGAAAAAAGGAGTTCAAGATTAATAGTCTCAATATCACGAAGTGGGTCAATTGAGCCATCAACATGAACCACATTGCCATCCTCAAAGCAACGAACCACATGAACAATTGCATCCACCTCACGAATGTTAGCAAGGAACTGATTGCCAAGGCCTTCGCCCTTACTAGCGCCCTTAACAAGTCCTGCAATATCAACAAATTCAATTGTCGCGTGTGTCACCTTCTTAGTATTATATAATTCTCCTAGCTTCTCAATTCTAACATCAGGCACCTGCACCACACCCACATTAGGGTCAATTGTTGCAAATGGATAATTCGCAGCCAACGCTCCTGCCTTAGTTAATGAATTAAATAACGTAGATTTACCTACATTTGGAAGTCCAACTATTCCTAATTTCATAATATTCCTACTTTCCCCTATTTTTCAAGGTTTCTTAATTATCATCAGGGAAGTTTGACACCATTTTGACACCAATTTGAAATGGTGTAATGATTATTTTTCTACTTCCCAAATCATCTATATCATCAATTGTTTAAAGTCTACTGTCCATTTTCAAAGATATTCATAGCCTCTGCCAATGAATCATCAGTCATATGTACATAAGTATCCATTGTTGTTGCAAGATTGGAATGTCCAAGTATCTTCTGCAATGCTTTGGGCTTGACTCCTCTCTCTATGCAACGCGTCGCAAATGTATGCCTCAATGCGTGCATACAAAATGGTTTGATACCTGCCCTTTCGCATATCTTATACAGATTCGTATCGTAAGATGAATTCTTCGTCGGTTCACCCGTTCGATAATTGATAAAGACAAGATTACTAAGCTTTATCTTCTTAGTTGTATTATTCCTAAGATCTATATATTCAAGTTCTTGCTTAAGCAACTCAGATTCTTTACGAAAAGGTTTCTTCTCCCATACTTCTAATAGTATCTCATATGCTTCTTTAGTCATCGGTATCGTACGATAACTGCTCATAGTCTTAGGTGGACCAGCTCTCCATATTCTCGTCGAATATCTGTATTCAAGCGTTCGGTTCACTGATATAGTGCGCGCTTCGAAATCAACATCGTCCCACGAGAGCCCTATTAATTCGCCTGTTCTAAGTCCGGTGTTAAGTAGCAACTTAAACTGCGCAGAATTATGCGTCTTGCTTGCAGCTCTAATGAACTTCTCTTGTTCTTCAATCGTAAGAAAATGTACATCTTTTTTGCGTTTTCCTCTTGGCATAACTAAGCCATCCATTGGATGCTTAGAAATGATACCGTTTTGCACAGCAGATTTCAGCATTCCTCCCATACATATATATGTCTGATAAATAGTACCCTGGGCGTATTTATCCACCATATTATTAATTACTTTCTGACAGTGCATTACTCGTACATCTTCTATTGGCATATCACCTATTACTGGTTGGATATTGCTCTTATATCTGTCACGATAATTCCTCTGTGTATTAGGAGATTTACCACTTTTAAATGTTATCATCCAAAAATCATACCATTCATCTACGGTAAAGCTTTGCTTTCTATCAGATACATCAGAAACATCAATGTTAAGCTTTCCTTCTGCAACAAATCTCTTGGCATCAGTCACTTTATCGAAATAACCCTCTATGCGCTTGCCTCTAAAATCAGTATATCTGGCATAGTATCTTTTATCTTTTCTTTGGACAACCCCCTTTCCGAGTTCTCTACCCTTCAAGTCTTTTCCCATTCAACCAGCTCCTTTCGTATCCGAAACAGAGCCTTGATACTATAAAAATATAACATAATACAGCCCTGTTTACAATGAATATACTCTCAAATTTCTAAAGCACGATTTAAGAAATCTTCGAATTTTTTTCTTTTAATTAGAGTCTTCTTACCCACATACAATGTAAAATCACAAAGTGGGCTTTTGGATATTTCTCTAATCTTGTTAACACCTATCCCTGAGTATGCAGAAGCCTCTTTGATAGTTAATGTGCACTTCTTTTCTACGGGAACTTTTACTTCTAATTCTTCCATGTTCTTCCACCTCCCTCATCTAGTACAAATCTGAGAGGCAAAAAGTAAATGTAATTCATCAGTTTTTTTCAGTTTTCAATGTTTACTTTAGCGCCACCTTCTTTGTATAAGTGAGGGCTACTTTAGTAACGCGAGATGCGCCTGCGTCAGACAAAAACTCACTTCGTTCGTCTTTGTCTGCCTTGGCACACTCGTTGGGGCCTTGCCCCAAACCCGCTATGAGTAGCGCTACGCACTACAACAATGGTGCTTCGCACAGCTGCCTTACGGCAGGGATATAGAAAGGAAGGTGGATGCTATGGGACGACCACGAAAGAAAGCTTCAGATGAAATGAATAACAGAATTACTATTCGATTTACTGATAAAGAATTAAGTAGCGTAAAGCTAAAAGCCGCATCACTTAAAATGTCATCTTCTGAATATATAAGAGAAATGGTAAAGCATGGCAAAGTGTATGCATATGAAGAACCAAGTAATTGTATTGATTCTATAATTCCTCTTACTGAGGAGTTTCATAAGATTGGTATTAATCTTAATCAGATAGCACACCATCTTAATAGCGGTAAGGAATTAACAGAAGCCATAAGGCACAAGTTGCTTACCCTGGCTAACGAATTACATGAACTAAATATAAAGGTTAATGAACAAATAAGGTGATTAATATGGCAATCCTAAAACATTTATCATCAAAAAGTGCAAATTATAAAAGAGCCGTTGAATATCTAATGTATGAACAGGACAGACTGTCTAATCGTTCTCTAAGAAACGAAGATGGTCTTCTTGTGATGCGTGAGAATTTCTTAATTGATTCTTTAGAATGTAATGTATCTACTTTTGATGCTGAATGTAGGATGCTAAATAAGACATTTCGAAAGAATCAAGGATATTCCGATGTTAAATCTCACCACTATATTATTAGCTTTGATCCTAAGGATTCTGTTGAAGGGAAATTAACAGTTAAGGACGCACAAAAGATTGGGATGGATTATGCTCGTAGGAACTTCCCCGGACATCAGGCTGTTGTTTGTACTCATGGTGATGGAGAGAATAAGAGCGGAAATATACATGTACACATAATAATAAACAGCTTAAGGAAGCGTGATGTTAAAAGACAGTCCTTTATGGAAAGAAAATGTGATTCTCTTGCTGGATATAAGCATCATCTTACTAATAAGTACTTGGCTCATCTTAAAGCTGACCTGATGGATGTATGTAATCAAAAGAAATTAAATCAAGTTGACCTACTCTCTCCTGCCAAGAAAAGAGTTACCGAAAGGGAATACTGGGCTAATGCCAGAGGAAATGCTGCTCATGGTTCAAAATTCACAACAGATAAAGATTTCTTACGAAATGCCATAGATAAAGCCTCTTCTAAATGTAAGTCTGAAAAGGCTTTTGATTCTATGCTCAGAGATAATTATAAGATAACTCTTAAGGTTAGTCGTGGACGATATAGTTATCTTCTGCCTAATCGTAAGAAGGCAATTCGTGGAAGGATGCTTGGAACTGATTATATTGAAGAATACTTAAGAAAACGTTTTAAAGAAAATAGCGTCAAATATCCTAAAGCATTTACTATGCACTCTGATTTACCATTTGTTAAAGATTTACAGAACTCTGCTATATCTATAACCAATAGAGCTTATGATAGAAAAGTTAAGATTAATAATCTTAAGGAAATGGCTAATACTATTATGTATATTGAGGAACATGGAATAGAAAATAGGGATGCCCTGAATGATTCCTTTGACGAATCTAGGCATAGAACAAGTGATACCCGTAGCGCTCTAAAACGCTCAGAAGAAGGCATTATAGGTCTTAATGAGCAAATACACTATACCGGTCAATATCTTGCAAATAAGGGCACATATCAAGCCTTCCTCAAGTCAAAGAACAAAGGTCGATTCCGCTCTGAACATGAGTCTGAAATCATCAAATTTGAGGCAGCTCGAAGATACCTTAAAGAACACGCAGATAATGGCACTCTGCCTTCTCTTAAATACATCAAATCAGCTCCAGGGAAGTTTGTGTCTTTAGATAGGCTTAAAGCCAAGAGATCTGAATTGATAAGTAAGCAAAAGAAGCTTCGTACAAGGTACTACTCTGCTAAAAATGTAGAGAAAGAGCTATATTCTATCAAGCGAAATGTTGACAATATGCTAAAGGAGCCTAGTATAGACAAAGATCGTAAAAAACATAGAAATCACGAGATATAAACCAAGACTTTCATAACCTTTTCCTCAATTTGTACTTTACCTTGGCAACTATGATATATACACATAAAAAATGCGACAAAAATTATACAACCTTAAAAAAGAGGACTAACCTTTGCTACATATCATATAATATGATATACTTAATCCAAAATTGAAGAAAACTAGTGGTATAAAGAATAGGATACCACAGAAAAGATAATAAGCCGAAGGGCAGAAAGGAATAATAATATGGCATATAACGAAATGGATAAAGAAACAAGAGAAAAGATAGATGCACTACTCAACGAAAAGGGTATATCAACTAAAAAAGAGCTCAATCTGGATGATTTAGAGAATGTAAGCGGTGGCAGATTATTTCCACATTATACACACGAGGAAGTTGACAAGATGTGTGATGCTCTCAAGATTATACTTGATAAATACGGTGCAAATGTCGCTCAAGATCAAGCTTATGAATGGGGTTTCACGACAAGCAAGTCTAGGGATATTCCTGGCAAAAACGTATTTTGTAGTAAAAATCCTCAGGGAGAGTTGGAGCATCTTCGTCATTATATTCACGATAAGGTAGACGGAAAGCAAGGTAACGGTTTGCTTGATGGTTGGGTCCCTGAAAATTTTTAAGTGACAAATCGAAAAACAGATTCATCTTCTCCGTGAAGCCGTTACCACTTAATAATATACCACATTATAATTAGATTTGTTTATGTGGATTGACCTTTCACATATATACACATTTAAAATGTAAAATGCGACATTTTCCTCCTATAACCTAGCTCGCCTTGATTAGATGTAGGGAGATTACGTGGCAATTAGCATATTTGTAACATTTACCACGTAGTGTGTCGGTGTAAATCAAGCATTGTGATATGCGTCTTACGTACCAATTGGCGTTTTTTCTTAATTTACTCCGTAACCCCCCACATATGTAAACACATTAAAACAGGCACTAGTTGTATAGCCAGTGCCTCAAACCTCTTTCAACATCTTTTTGTGCTTTACTTTCTTCGAACCACATTTTAAATAGATTTGTTTATGTGGATTAATCTTTCACAGTTAATTCGCTTAAAATCAGCAGTTTTAAAGATTTCATAAAACTACTACAATTACGACAGTTTCATAGAAACAATTTAGTTATTCATTGCACCCCCCTTCAACATTATCTGATGTCAAGGTAATCCAATAATCCAGTGACACTAAGTATATCCATGATATTCTTATTCACATTTCGAAATACCAGCCCTCCCTTACTCTCCATTATATCATTGATGTTCAGGATTGCTCGTAGTGCTGCAGAATTGACATACTTTACATCCTTCATATCAATAATCACGCTGTCGTGTGCCTCACACTGTTTGGTTGTTTCACTCTCGAACTCCTCCACTGTTAAATGGTCGATCTTTCCTTCGGGAGCTATAACAGCTGTTCCATTTTCATCATAAACTTTGATTGTCATTTTTATTTCTCCTTTCCAACTAGAATTCTTTCTCGATTGTTAGTACGTTCTTACCGTTCTCATACGCATATCTGACATTACTCATAATCTTGTTCACAATAAAGATACCGAGCCCGCCGCGCTTCCTTTCGCGTAGTGGCAGCGTTATATCAGGTTCCTTCTTGGTGAGTGGATTAAACGGTGGCCCACTGTCTATAAATGTGATTACCATCTTACTGTCCATGCATTTGGTCAAAATCTCTATCTCCCCACCATTCTCATAAGCATATAAATCAATGTTGGCGAGAATCTCAGAAGACGCGACGATAATGCTTCCTACCGTATCATCATCACACCCTGCCTTCTTGCATTCTTCGTCAATATAATCGATCACGCTGTCATAGCTTTCTTTATCAAGATAAAATGTTTTGCACTCAGGACCTGATACATCGCCAATTGCTACACCAAAATTTGTCTCGTCGATATGAACCACCTCCTAATCAGTACTCGATAGCTATGTTGGTGACGTTAAAGCCCAACACCCTGTTATAATCAATGGAAGAACTCAGCATACGTGCCAGTTCTAGTCCCGTAATTCGTTTACCACTGTTATCAATATAATTCGTAGGGTCGAACTCCACACCATCGTCACGCAGACGAACATTTACCTGCTTTGGGAAAACGCGAACGCACACATCAATGGCGTCACTACTGCCCTTGGATGAATAAAGGGCAATATTGTGGCATAATTCCTCCACCGTTACGCCTATCGCATTGACTGTTTGATCTGGAACACTGTTCTTCTCACAGAACTCCATGGCTTCCTCCGAAGCCTTAACAGCCTGGGGAATATCCTTGGTGACAGAAAAGTCATACATCACGCAGTCTACTTCCTCAATTCCGAGTATATTCTGCTTGTGTTTCACTTTCATGCTGATTAGCATCGCCACCAGTATAATAATAACAGTCACTGCCTTAGATACTGGGAAAGACGCCCACAGCCAGTAGATTCCGTAATGGGCGAACCAGTACATCAGTGGTACTATTGTCAGCACTCCGTCAAGAACAACAATCAGGTTGGCAAGTCCCCTTTGTTTTGTGGCCTGGAAAAATGACCTTAGAACATATATGACTGCCAGAATCGGAATATTGATAGATAGTATTCGGAAAGTAACAGCAAACACCTGCGTAATCTCAGGATCCGTCAGTCCATAAAGCATTGCCAGCTGCACAGGGAAAATCTCGGATATAATGAACACAATCATGGATAATCCGATTGTGATAAGCATACCGTAGCGCAGCGTTATCCGCTGACCGTTGCCATCCTTCTCTCCGTACAAGGCTCCAAGAATTGGTAGCAAGGTCATAGATGCTCCTTCCACAAGTATAAAGGCAAGGCTATTTAACGAAAATGTTACAGAAGCAATCTTTCCTCCCATTACACCTGTAAAGGAAAGAATAATGGCGTTCGTAAAAAACAATCTCAGAAAATTGCAGACGTATATCAGCGCAGAAGGTAATCCCACACTGAATATTTTGCCAAGAGACTTAAGCTGTCTTAAAGCATCCTTGGTAAAATGTACGGTCCTCTTCTCTGACTTGATATAAAGAATGGTCAGTGCAGCGCCGACTACATAGCCGGTGACAGTCGCCCATCCGGCTCCTGCAATTCCCCATCCGAACACAGCCATATAGATGTAGTCACATATTAGGTTGACTATGTTCGCTACGATTGGAAGCGCTGTTGCAATTTTCCTTAGTCCGTCAGTTCTCGCATAGGCTGCCGTCTGATTGACCACGGCAACTAAGGGCGTAACTACCCAAAGAGGCAGAAGATACGCCGAAACAAGCCCAATGAGCTCCTCCTTTCCCTGCGTTAGCAGCATGGTGGTAGGTCCCATCAAGGCGATGCCAATTATCGCCATAAGTGCTGTGGACAGTACCCCCGCCCAAAATGACAGGGTAAACACAGTATCAGCAGACTTCTGGTCACGCTGACTCTTATATATGACGGAAAGCGTACTCCCCCCAAAGGTAAAAAGCGCAATTGGAATAGCCCGTAAAAACACGATAGATGTCGTCAAATTAATGGCGTATAACTGCTCCGTGCCAAGTATACGACCCACCATGATTCCATCTAGAATACCAGACAGGTATGTAGAGGCGGTCATGGCAAGTGTAGATATTAGCAGGGCATTATATTTTCTATTAAGTAGTGTACCACTTCTTTGCATTGAATTATCCTCTTTTATCGCTTCAGATTATCCTTACGGAAGAACAGGAAGCCTCGCAGTACATTGATAAAGTCATCCACATATTTCTCATTGCTGGCATTCCAAAAGAAGCCCATACGCGCAAGAATCTGCGTGGTAAAATGCGCATTGAATGGTAGCGCTGAAATCTTCTTACCATGTGCAGTATTCATGTAAGCAGTCATACTAGAGAGAATCTTAGCCTTGTCAGGGTCCTTTTGTGCCTCGTTTAGCGCTTTGGCAAATACTTCATACTCTACGAATTCAATATTGCTTCCGCTACTATTCATCTGACGGATGATATCGCCTAGTGGAAGTGTATGGTTGTTGACTGCGTTGAACATGCAACAAGCTCTCGGCGTTTTCGCAAGCTTAATAAATGCTTCACAAGAGCGGTCGATTGGTCCCATGCAGACCTGATTCTCAATCATGGCATATGGGAAGCAGCCAAGCATGCTGTAAGAACGAAGTCTACCCATGAAATTATTCGTTAGGAAGTTAATCTGGAACTCACCGTCCGATTCGCGTGCAGCAAGTGTTCCCACACGGATGACTTTAGCATCCAGACCTTCCACAGCAGCCTCAAGCACAACGCGCTCTCCCATCAGCTTAGAAGATGTATATTTATTGTCAAGTGTCTGTCCGAAATAAAGGGACTGCTCGTCTAACTCTTTGCGGCTTAGTTTCGAAGCATCGTCCGTTGTACCTGCGACAGATACCGTAGAGAAGTGAATCAGCCTTGCACCAATCTCCCTACATAGTTTAACACAATTGCTTGCTCCTCCGACATTGATATCTTCAATATCTGTTCCGTTGGAGAAATGCTTAACGTTGGCCGCGCAGTTAAATACAGTATCAATCGGCAGTTCTTTCATCTCTTCAAAATATTTATAATCAGTTACGTCGCCATTCAATACCTCTACACGCTCAGCAAATTCCTTCTCTAGATCGGAACCGAAATAGTAGAACATAATATTCTCAAGACGCTCACGAGCTGTATCAAAGCTACCCTTACGAACCATACAGTACGCCTTACCGCTCTCATGCTTTAAGAATTCCGCCAACAAATGCGCTCCCATAAATCCTGTGGCACCTGTAAGCATAATATTTCCTACATCACGAAGAGGCTCTGCCATGAATGCTTCCACGGTATTTCCAGAAAGCAATTCATTAATCTTGGTGTAATCATAGTCATCGAAATTAAATAGTCTGTTGGTATCATGGACTTCACCGTCCTTGAATAGTTCCGCTAGTGCTCGTGGTGTAGTGTACTTGAAGATATCACCATAGGTAATCTCGAAGCCGTTCTCTGAAGCATCAAGCACAACTGCAGTAACGATAAGTGAAGTTCCTCCAATCTCGAAGAAATCATCCGTCGCGCCAACTCGCTCTAATTGAAGTGCTTTCTTAAATGATTCGCAGAAGAATTCTTCCGTAGCATTGGCAGGAGCAACATATTCCCCGAAGCTTACTGGTACTGGGTCCGGCAGCCTATTGATATCGGTCTTACCGTTGGCCGTAATTGGCATCTCGTTCATCTGCAGATACGCTGTAGGAACCATATAATGAGTCAAATGCTTCTTCAACTCACCCCTTAGCTCGTCGACGTCAATTTCAGTGTCGGCTGTAAAGTAAGCACAGAGATTATCCTGTCCGTTCAGTTTGCGGATGACCACCTCTGCCTTCTTAATATGAGGCTGCTCAGCAAGTAGTCCCTGTATTTCACCTAGCTCTATTCTAAGTCCTCTGAGCTTGATCTGATTGTCAAGTCGTCCGAGAATATGAACATTTCCGTTCTTATCCCATTTCGCATAATCTCCAGAACGATACATCCGTTCATTATCGTATTCTACGAAGGCTTCGGCTGTCTTCTCTGGCAGATTCCTATATCCCTTCGCAACACCGATTCCGCCGATATACAGTTCGCCAATTACTCCGTAAGGCGCAAGGTCTCCAAATTTGTCAACAATGACTTCATGATAATTAAGAATTGGTCTTCCAACCGTAACATACTCCGCATTGGTAATGTCTGCTGCATTGCAGGATACCGTAATTTCCGTCGGACCGTAGGTATTGAAGATTCTGATATCCGATGAGCATTTCCTAATGGCGTCGCGTAGTGACATTGGATATCCTTCACCACCGGACATTACCATCTTGCATCCACTCAGTTGCTTTCTGAATGGCTCATACTCTATATACTGCTGTAATCGTGATGGAGTAGCGTTGATGCAATCGACATTGTGCTTCTCCATTAGTGTAGATAGTGCACGTGGGTCATTCATCTCGTCCTCAGCGGCAAATACAAGTGTTTTCCCGTTGCAGAACGCCGCCGTATGCTCCTTAAATGACATATCGAAGGATATGGTCGTCACGGATAGATAGACGCTTATATTCTCTTTTAAGTAGTGCATATGCACATTTGCAGGATGAGGCATAAGATAATTACAGATGCCCTTATGCTTAAGCATAACACCCTTAGGCTTGCCCGTAGAACCGTCGCTGTCACTCATGGCAACGTCCGGATTCTCCTTATTATCTCCAACCATCACATCTTCTACATTGATTGCTTTGTCGGAAGGATAGTCTGAAAGCTTGTCCTCAGTTGTAATAATAAAGGATGCTTCGGAATCCTCAATAATGTGGTTGATTCTGTCAGCCGGATACTGTGGGTCACATGGGATAAATGCTGCACCAGCCTTATTTACTCCGAACATGCAGGCAAAGAAGCAGCTCTCTCTAGGAAGAAGCAAAGCTACGCTATCACCTGTCTTAACGCCCCTTTCCATTAGGTTATGGGCAACGATATTCGCATTTTCGTTAAGTTCTCGATAGGTAAGCACCGCATCCTTGGCAATAAGAGCGGTCTTATCAGCATTTTCCATAGCACTACTTTCAAAGAGCTTATGGAGCAATGTAACCGGAACATCCGAATCAGCTACTGTCTTATATGTATTAAGGCGCTCTATTTGCTCATCAGGAAGAGCAAGGGCGTCGCGTACAGTTTGCGCTCCCTTACCGATTAGAGACAGAGTAGCTTTAAGCTGAGCGATGAAATTCTCAATAACTTCATCCTCAAACAGCTCAGTAGAATACTGCACCATGAAGTGAAGACCCTTCTCCCCTTTTCTGATGACGATACCGATGTCGCGGCTCATCTTCTGAAGAGGTGCATGAAGCTCCACGCTAAGGCCATCCTTATCATATGCAGGCGGATTCCACATAAAGTTCACGCTTACATCAAAGATTGGGCTGCGGGATTCATCACGTTGCTTTACAAATTCAGCTACAACATCCTCGAATGGCAGATGCGCACCATAAGTCGCATTTCTCACCGCGCTGCTTACACTATCAAGATAGTCTCTGATATCCTCGGAGCGCTTTGGTTTCACACGAACGGGAGCCGTATTGACGAACATACCTATCACGTCGTCTGCTTCCTCAGGGCGCATATTAGTAGGGATGCCAAGCACCACATCCTCTGAGGCAGTATATTTACCAAGCACCATAGAGACGGCACTAAAAATCAGTTCAAACTCCGTCACACTGAAGCTTCGAGCGGTATCATCAAGTATCTTAAGCTGTGTGTTGTCATAATCGAAGCTGATTTCTCTGTCAGATAGCGGATGAACCCTAGGTCTCTTGCCCTTAAGTGGCATCTCATTCGTAGGAACGCCGTCTGAGAAAAGCTCGTGGTAGAAAGCCATACCGCTTTCGTATTTATCCTCCAAACTACCATCATAGAGGTCAGAAAGGTCGATTTCGCCAGGCATAATTTCGGCGCCCTCGATTCCTTCAATCAATTCCTTAACAAATGTCTTAGCAGAGCCTCCGTCAAAAGCAATATGGTGAATTGCAAGATGCAGGATAACGCTGCCGTCAGCGACCTCATAGAGGGTTGGACGGACAGGTATAGCCGCATTCAGATTGAATGGCTCAGCGTAGCTATCTACAATTGCAATGACCTCGTCGCGTGTCTTAGCTGTCTTTTCTGCAATCTCAGGCAGCTTATCAGAGAGAATGCGAACAGGCAGACCATTCTCCTCTCCATAATATGATGTAAAGGCTTCGTGTGCCTTAAATACAGCACTAAGTGATTGCTTTACCGTCTCCATATCCGAGCCATTGATAATGACAGCAATATTGAGATTATAGACAGTAGAATCCTCATGCATCTTCTGTTCGAGATACATGCCGCGCTCCGAAGGAGTAAGGGGATAGATTCTCTCCTTTTTATCCTTCTTTTTGATTTTCTTGCTGCTGGCTTTCTGAATCAGCAGACGCTCAATCATGCGAGGAGTCTTCCCTGCAAATATGTCAGCAGTCTTAATCTTGTATACTCCGCACTGGGCCGATACCATGGCGCACTTAATTGAATCTCCGCCAAGAGCGAAGAAGTCGTCATCGATACCTACATTTTCCACACCCAGCACACTCTCGAAAGCAGCACAAAGTGCTTTCTGCATATCCGTCTCTGGCGCAGCGTAATCATTCTTGAAAGCACCTGTTTCAGGCTCAACCAAAGCACTTCTGTCAAGCTTACCGTTGGCATTGACAGGAAGAGCGTCAAGCTTAACAAAAAACGCCGGCATCATATAAGGCGGCAGCTTTTGTGCGATTTCTTCCTTAAGATCATTCTCGTATACAGGTTCTTTCTCCGTATAATAGGCAACAAGATAGACCTGGCCGTACTGGTTCTTAAAATCCTTCAATGCGACATCGCGAATTCCTGGGAACTGTCTTATGATTGCTTCTATTTCTCCAGGCTCCACACGCTGACCGTTGATCTTCACCATCCAGTCCTTACGGTTCAGATATATGATATTGCCGTCCTCTCCCTTTTTGACAATATCGCCGGTCTTTAGTAGCTTCTCATAACCGTCCTCTTTGGCAAATGGATTGTCAACAAAGGTCTTAGCCGACTGTTCCGGGAGATTGATATATCCATCGGCAAATATACCTGCAAGACATAGCTCGCCTTCATCTGCCTCGTGGCCTTGTTCATCTAAAATGTGCATACGAACATCACCAATCGGCTTACCAATCGGTGTATTACTGTAGGCTTTATCAATCTTGAAAAACATAACTGTAGCAGCAGACTCTGTCTGTCCATACATGACAAAAGTTTCAAACTTATCGGAATAGAAATTAGTCACGCGCTCACTTCCGGTGAAAACAGTGCGAAGACTGTCTCCCTTTGGCTTGAATACCTTCAGCATCTTCGGGCTAATGAAGGTACGGTTAATCTGATGCTCTTCAATGAAATCTGCTAGTAGATTCGGATCTCTTATGGCTTCAAAGGGCATCAGATAAGCCGTAACACCTGTAACAAGAGGCGCGAAAACACCCTGTACCGATGCTACAAAAGTAAACGGCGCAGCCAATGCTACTCGTTTGGCATCTGCAGTTTTAACATCATTAATATAACGGAATACAGAATCAGATATACTTGCATGAGAATGAAGCACTCCCTTAGGCGTGCCTGTAGAACCGGATGTGTAGATAGCAAGGGCTGGGTCTTTCAGATCTGGTATATCAAAAGATTCCAGTGGCTCCTCGCTTTCAATGTTCCTTAGAAATTTATCGTTGATTACCGCCTTGGCATTGCAGTTTTCTCGTATAAACGCCCGGCGTTCCTCAGGATAGGTTGCTGACAGTGGCACAAATGCGCCTCCCGCCATCCAGACAGCGCACATTGCTGCAACAAACTCTTTACATCGCATCATCTCGATACTGACAAAATCGCGTCTTGAAACTCCCATACGGACAAGTTTTCCTGCAATCTTACGCGCATATGTATCAAATTCACTAAATGTATAACTGTTATTATCCCCTTCATCGACAATAATTGTCCTATCAGGAATCTCCTTGACATTCAATTGAATTCGGCTAAGTAAATCTTCCATATTACCCTTCCTTTCGTGCGTATAATCATAGTAATTATAGCACAACATAACTGCCATTATTGAATTAATCTTCCTCTACTTTACCCATATACTTTAAGCAAAGCATTGTAATATCATCGAACTGTTCTGCGCCATTAACGAATTCATTAACGTCTTCTCTTACGCCATTAATGACATCTTCAGGCGATTTATAAGGCACCTTATTTAGAGCATTTTCCAGCCTCTTAATTTCATACATATCTCCGATAGAATTGTTAGCTTCAACAACGCCATCTGTATATAAGAATATGGTATCGCCAGATTCTAATTGTAATTCATTATCAGTGTAAACTTCCTTACCAAATGCCCCAAGTAACGCCCCATGCTTCTCCTTAGAAATTGCGAACTTACCATTACCTGTCATAATAGCAGGAGGCTCGTGACCAGCATTAGCGTATGTAATAACTCCCGAAGCAATATCAAGAATTCCCATCCATACAGTAACGAACATAAAGCTCTTATTACCTTTGCTTATTTCACAATTCACATCAGTAAGAATCTCCCCTGGGCTTCCACCACTCTCAGCTCGATACTTAATTAGAATCTTAGATGACATCATAAATAATGACGCAGGAACTCCCTTTCCAGAGACATCAGCTATCAATATGCACAGATGATTGTCATCAATAAGGAAGAAGTCATAGAAATCACCACCTACCTCTTTGGCAGGGTCCATATTGGCATACAATTCGAATTCATTTCTATCTGGAAATGGCGGAAACTCACTAGGCAACATAGAGTTCTGTATATCGGAAGCCATTCTCAGCTCAGTCTTTACCCTCTCTCTTTCTGATGTAATTCTTTCTAACTTATCAGCGCTATCTATGATACGCATCTGCATGGATTGTATATCCTGATACAAATCCCCAATCTCATCATTAGACTGTACTGGATGCTTAATTACATCTTCCTTGGCAAATACATCATTTTTCGCAAATCCTGTAGCAGAGTCAGACAACTGCTTGATTGGCTTCGTGATAAATTTCCTGGTCATGAACATACTTGCAATAATTGTAAGAATAATTAATACGATAATGAATAATGCGCTATTGAATATGAAGGAGTAACGCTCTGCAACTACATCATTCATATCAATATCTACCCCTACCTGGGCTACACTTACAAGCTCGTCACCAACGAAAGCTTCAATCTTTTCGCAGGCTGTACATAACCATTCTCCGTTGAATTGATATATTGTGGCCGGTATACGCTCATTACCTTTGTACTTAGCAAACTCCTCAATTGGAGGCTCTATTGTACCAATATTTCTAAGACTCTCATCCGGGTCAATCAGATTATAAGTTACTCCATCTTCAACATATTGAATATATGCACTTTTTAAGCCAAATGTTTCTTTAGCACCCCTGAGATTATTATTAAAGAAATAATAATCATTATATAAACTTAGCAACTCCTTGTCTTCCTCAGTCATATTTTCAATACCTTGAGTCATAGGATCACGTATGGGATAGGTGTTTCTCATCCAATCTTTAATAATCTCGTCATCATCTGCTTCGATTGCTCTTTGTCGAACTTCACGAAATTCATCAGTATTAAAGGTCTCCCATAAATACTGAATATCATCAAATGATACATACCCCTCTGATATAGCTGATGCAGCTCTTTCTACCTTGTCGAAATACAGGCTTTCTACCTCATTGGAATATATGGTATATGAAATAGCAATAAGTCCAATTGAAACTATCAGAATGCTTGTGATTACTAAAATATTAAGCTTTAATCCAATGCTAATTCGCCTTCTTTTTTGTTCGTTCTCCATACCATTTCTCCTATATATCTAATGAACGTTTTGTATTATATCATTTAATTTTCAGTCTTTCAATTCAAGATGTGGGACATTGATTTTTCCAGAATCCTATTATATAATTACGATTAATTAATTCTATCTACTATTAGGAGGACACGCTGATGTCAGATACAGCTTTTATTAAAGATGAAAATGTACTAACAGTAAAGCCATCTGGTCGATTAGACACAGTTACATCGCCTGCATTAGAGAAGGAAATGCAACCATACTTTGGCGATGCAACTGATATAATAATGGATTTCGAGAAAGTAGAATACATATCTTCTAGCGCTATGCGTGTTATTTTGGCAGCAAGCCACGAAATGTCACGTAAAGACGGTTCATTTAAGGTAATCAATGTAAATGATAAAATCTATGAAATCTTCGAAACAGTTGGTTTCTTAAACATGATTGAAATTGACAAGAACTAGTTCTTATCACCAGTAACCTCAAGTCGTTGTCTTTCTACCATTTCAGCAAAATAACCATTTTGTTCGATTAGTTCATCATAGTTTCCTTCTTCGATTATATGCCCATCATCAAGAACGAGTATGCGGTCGCAATGACGAATAGTTGACAGACGATGTGCAATAATAACTCTTGTACATCCCATATTATCAAGGGCATTAGACACCTGTTTTTGTGTCTTATTATCAAGAGCACTTGTGGCCTCATCAAACAGAAGTACCTTAGGCTTAGGTGCAACTGCTCTTGCAATCATCAATCGTTGCTTCTGTCCACCTGATACTCCACCTTCACCTTCTGATACTACAGTCTGCATTCCCATAGGCATAGAACGAATATCATCTGCAATTCCCGCAATCTCGGCGGCTTCCCAGGCATCTTCTAATGGTAATCCTGGCGCTGTTAGAGTTATATTAGAATATATATCTCCCTGAATCAGTCCACTTTGTTGCATAACACTACCAATCTTACGGCGAAGTGTTACAACATCAATGCTCTCTAGATCCTTATTGTCGTAGTATATTGTTCCCTTCTCAGGCTTCTCGAATCCAAGCAGCAGTCGCATAAGGGTAGACTTGCCGCATCCAGTTCTTCCAACAATTGCAACATATTCACCTGACTTAATTCTAAGTGACAAATCCTTAAGAACATAAGGAGAATCCTGGTCATATCTAAAGCTTACATGTTCAAGCTCTATTCCACCTCTAATATTTGTTACAATCTCTTTATCGTCCTGAGTCTCAGGCACCGTCTTGAGAAATGGCTCTGCAATCTCAAGAATGGGTCTTATCTGCGCTGCCGACTGGGCAGTACTCGCAAGCAAAGTAAATGCACCCATAAGCGAGCCATAAGCCGATATAAATGCAAAATATGAAGACTGATTAAGTCCACTAGCTGCAGAAAAATAATATAGAACAATAGTAGCTACAAGTGATATTCCAGTTGTAATAGCCCCATTTATCCTAATGAATAGTGGAGCATTGAAAGTAAGCTCGGCTTCATCTGCATATTTGCCCATCCACTTAGCGAAGACTCTCTTCTCAGAACCAGATAACTTAATCTTCTGAATTCCAGAAATAATTGAATAACTCATACCTGATTCCTTAGCTGTTCTATCCATAGACTCTCTGCTTATTCTTACCTGTACAACTGTAGTAATTATAGAGAATCCAACTGTAATTAGAACAATAACAATTGAAGGTATCACAAGTGTTGGCGCGAATCTAAAAATCTGAGTTACATATAACAGAGATGTTATACTTGTAAGGCTAGTTTTCATAACTATACCCATAAGGATTGAACACAACTGATTAACTGACATAGCACGATTCTTAAGCTCCCCTGGGCTATATTTTCTAAAAAAGTTCACAGGAAGAGACATAAGTCGCATCATCATAGATGACGAAACTCCAATAGATGTCTTAATCTCTATTCTGTTAGTTAGCATTCCACTTACTGTAGATAGAAGCTGTGATGATATGGAGACGCATATTATACATATAGCAATTCCAATTAGAGCATTGCCACTTCCACTATTAAGAACTGGCCCTGTCAAAGCCTTCGTAAGTCGGGGTATAATTAATCCAACTCCTGACAGTGCAAGTGTAGCAATGATAATCATAGCGATATCGTTGCCTGATATGCAGCCTCCCATAAATTTAAGCAAGTCACGAATCCCTAATTCCTTCTGAGGTAATGGTCGATAGAAGCATATAGCTTCTGAATCGATAAGTTTTTCTGTCTTAGAGTTTAGCTTGCACATTTGTCCTGTGGCAGCATCCTTATAATAATAGCCACTGAATCTCCTTGGAAGAAGTGCTACTGGTCTTCCATCTTCCTTAAAGAATCCTAATATGGGACCATAGGAATCTTTGTACCATCCCTTCTTAAGTTCTATGTCACGACGCATAATCCCATGTGGACGCAAGGAATAATCTAATCTCTCATTAATGCCCTTCACATTATTAGGCACCTCTATAGGCTTGTAATGATAGTACTTAAGTATATCATCAATTGCATCCTTAGAAGTAATCCAATCAGCGCCCATGCGTCTGGCATTTCTCTCCCCCATGACAACGCCCATAACTCGAATATAGGAATCATCAAGGAGCTGATCATCAACTTCTCGTCGATTGTAGATTTGTTTTTCAAACCAACCCATTGTCTTTCCTCCTATTCGTTCTCTATAAGCTCTGCATAAGCACCATTTAACTTCATGAGCTCTTCATGTGTTCCTCGCTCTACCACTTTTCCATGGTCTAGCACAATTATCTCATCACAATCACGAATTGAAGATAGGCGATGAGCAATAAGAATACAGGTTACGCCTCTTTCAACAATAGAATTCATAACCTTATATTCTGTCTTGGCATCTAATGCACTAGTAGCTTCATCTAATATAATAATTGTTGGATCCTGAGCAAGGACTCTGGCAATCTCAAGTCTCTGACGCTGACCTCCTGAGAGGTTACGGCCACCTGATAAAACCTTACTTCTATAACCATCTTTCATATTGAGGATATCATCATGAATCTGTGCATCCTTAGCAGCCATCATCACTTCGAAATCCATAATGGTATCATCCCACATCTTAATATTGTTCTCAATACTGTCTTCATAAAGTGTTATATGTTGGTCAACTACAGCAATTGAACCCACCATAATATCTCTAGGATATGCATCCCTAGGCTTACCATCAAATAGAATCTCGCCACTCCATGGCTGATACATACCTGATATTAGCTTGGATATAGTGGACTTACCACATCCCGTGGCTCCAACAAGGGCAATCTTCTGCCCCTGTTTGATAGACACAGTAAAATCCTTAATTATTGGCTCTGAAAGCTTTGAATAACCAAAAGTAAGATTCTTAATCTCTACATTTCCAGCAATCTTAGACAAGGACTCATCAAGCAGCACCTCCTTAGGACTTTCCTTAACTGAGACATCCTCTGGATATTCCATTACATCCTC
>ONCT01000024.1:40750-64808 GCA_900316395.1 uncultured Lachnospiraceae bacterium
TCATTACACCACCAAGGCTAAACTGTCCTTCCATAGTTAGCCATACTCCAAGAATCAGTACGGAATAATTGGCAATATTTCCTATAAATGTAGGTATCAATCCAATAGTCTGAGATATCTTCATGGCCTCAACATTACTAGAATTAACAGCTGCCTGGTGACCTGCCCACTTCTGGAAAAATCCCGTCTCTGCACCGCTTGCCTTAATTGTCTCCACCATATCTATACCCGCCACTGTAGTAGCTTCAAGTATTCCATTTTCACGCATTTGCACACGAGCAATATTAATATTCTTCTTAGCAATTATTCGCGAAATAACTGTATTAAGAATCATTGTAGACAAACCAATTAGGGTAAGCAACACGCTTTGTCTTAGCATCAACACAAGATAGAATACCATCATAATAGAATTAAGAATGAGTGGTGCAAATGTGTTAGCAAGGCTTCCTGCAACAGAACTGTTTAATGCAATTCGAGACTGTATATCACCTGACAGTCGCTGAGAGAAGAATTCCATAGGAAGATGAAGCACCTTCCACATATAGCTTGTACTTCCTACAACAGACATTTTACCATTAATCTTAAGAGAATAGACTGCCTGAACACAAGATACAATAATCTGAACAGCAGCAATCACGAACAGAAATGATACAAATGGATATAGCCACTCTGGGTTTTTACCATTGAGAATCCTATCAAGAAAGATACGTGAAGTAACAGAATTAACTATACCGAACAAATAAGAAATTATAGTTGCAAGCATGACAAATACAACCGCCACACCTGCGCCAACAAGACGTTTTCTGGCGAACTCTACTGTACTTCTTCGCTTGCCCGATGGTTCGTAATTCTCCGACGGAACAGGAATAATAACTATTCCAGTAAAGGAGTTATCGAACTCATCCATTGACACCTTAACAACACCCCTGGCAGGGTCGTTAATATAAGCATATCTACCCCTAAAACCATTTAACACAACAAAGTGGTTCATATTCCAATGAATAATACAAGGGTAGCTACATTCCTTCTTAATTGCATCAGGAGACATCCTGAATGCTTTGACATCAAAGCCATATTGCTGCGCTGCAAGATACATATTCTTAGCACTTGTTCCATCTCTTGAAACACCACAAGCAAGGCGCACCTCTTCTAAGGGCACCCATTTACTATAATATGCCATTACCATAGCAAGACATGCAGCTCCACATTCTAGCGCTTCAAGCTGCATAACTACTGGCACCTTTGCTACACCTTTTGTTAGTGTTGGTTTGACTTTACTTCTATCTCCCATCTATTCTCACCTACTTTCTATAAGAAATTCAATGGGATAAGTCTCTTCAACAACAACTTCTGCAACATATGTGCCATCAGGAAGTATCACATCAGCATTTGCCATAGTTCTACCATATTCATCTTTATCTACAGTAGATATTATATATTCATCAGATTCAATCTTAAATTTCATTCCTTCCTTAAGTTGACCATTATACTGTCCTGTAGCTACCAGCTTTGCTTTGTGGTCCTGAACATTAACAACACCATCTACAATCGTATCTAATGTGCCAACCATAGACCACACAAACAGCCCTGCAAGCAGGGCTATAACAGCCAGGAGTACAATCCATACTCCCGGATTAGTCACCTTAAGATAACTTGTAAGATCATCAGGACTTGATATATGGTCTATTGCTTTCTTTCTAAATAAATTGTTTTCTTTATCACTCATAATCAACCTTACATTAATACAATAATACTATCTTAGACCTCATTTTTATAGTATGTTCCATGCTCAAATTTACATTTGTAGCATATATACTTGTCTTTGTTAATAAAGCACATTGTATAATCATTACAATTAGGACATTTTTTTCTAGGAGCAGGGCGATTCTTATATTGTACATTCCACAAATCGCAGGCATCTGAGCCAAAGCAATGACTACCAGCTTCAACAGTAGATTCGCATCCTTCGTATAAAAAGCTTCGCTTGCCACCAGCAACCTCATCTAGTTCTTCCACTGATAGCTCTACAACAGCACTAGGGTCGTACGCTTTGATTCGCTCATACAAATCCTTCGCTTCTTCCTCGCTAAGCTTTCCTCCATTCTCTTCTATAATCGCCTTTACTTCCTCTACGCTTGTAGCATTAGTTAACTTCTCATCGACTTCTTCTCTTGTAAGACTCATATTCCTACCTCCTTTTTTTAATTACTGTGTATACACTTATGTCAACATTTATTAAGTATCTCTTCTAGAAGCTTCTCCTTCTTATCCTTCCAACCATCTCTATAATACTTGCATGTATCAAGATCTTTAGCAAGATAATCAGTAGGATGATCTCTTACTGCAATAGCACGACAGCCTCCACAGCAGTCTTTTTTGTATTCGCACTTTCTACACTCAGTATTATGCTTCATATAGTCTTCTACTGTAAAACTAACTATATCCATATAAACTGAGTCTTTGTCAAGTATTTCCTCAAGTGGAGTCTTAAGCATATTAGGGAATTGCTGTTCAATGGGGCCTCCAACCATAGACATACATGGCAGAATATTACCTTGTGGTGACACATACATTTCCCTTCTTACATGGCCGCACATCTGTGCCCTAGGGAACAACTTCACATCTATATTCTTCTCGTGCAAAGCATAAGGCTTTCCATCAGGAACATCACAACTAAAGAAGCCTTCCAATCCAATTGACACAGGCTTTCCATCCTCAAAATAATGCGGAATATATTCTAAAAACGCCTCAAATAACTCTTCTTTTGACAAAAAGTGTTCTAGCTCATTAGTCCATTCACCTAAAGGGGATGCAGAACCAATCTTAACATGACTAACACCCAAAGATGCAAGGAGATTAACAGACTCTCTGATACAACCCACGCTCTCTTTACATAATACCATGGATATACTAACAAAGCATCCCCGCTTAACACATCTATTAATTGCATCAAGTACTATCTTCTCAGCGCCATCAACACCGCGCATCCAATCGTGAAAGCCTACGCCATCAAATGAAAATTGGAAATTCGGCATAATTCCTTTGTCTTCAAGCCTGTCAAGAAAATCATCTGTAACAAGAAGCCCATTAGAATAAATTGTATCAATTACAAAGTCACGTTTATTAATCTCATCAATAAGGTCCCAGAAGTCAGCTCGAACCATAGGCTCGCCACCAGTAATATGAAGATTCCTGATTCCACATCTGTCGAAAGCATCAAGCATGGTCATTAATTCATCCCATGTAGGCTCTCCCTGAACTGCGTGAGGCGCCGACATAAAGCAATGCTTACACTTATAATTACACCTTCCTGTAATGCTCCACTGGATTGTCTGCTTATAACGGGCATTGTAGTATCGATACTTCTGATAGGGCAATAATTCATCGCCTTTTTTTGCCCTTCTTATTATATGGTTTTTCTCCCAACGCTCGTATATAGATCGCTGATTATCAGTAAGCTTACTCCATTCAATATCTGTTACGCCATCACAATCCATAATCAGTTTATAGCTATCTTCAGTAAAGAATTCCGTTAATGGAGCTTGTCGATATTGAACTGCAAATGGAAGCAGCTTCCACCCACGAAATGCATATTCTTTTTCTAATATATATCTTCGTATTGAATCTGTCGCCATCATATGTCTTAGCTGACGGAATCTTAATTGTTGTATCACCTGACACCTGATAATTATCTGCCTTAATAACCTTGGTATCTTCAATATTAGGCTGTACTACATTAGCTTGTGGTACCACTGTAGGCGTAGTATTAGGCACGTTATTATTCTTCTTAGGCTCTAATACATATAATTCTTCTTCATCCTCTTCGAATACAACTACATCGTCTTCATCAGGATCATCTGTATATCCAATAATAAATGGTTTAATCCTGTCTGTCTCAAATGTAATTCTTCCCGTAGCTTCATCATAATTGATAGGTCTAATTACTGTTGGGTCATTGAAATCTCCATCATCTTCTAATAAGTAAATAATATAGCGTCTGTTAGTATTGCGTATTTCATCAGGAATTTCAACGCTTATAGCTAGAGGTTCTTCAACCTCTGTTATGTCAAATGTATTATCACCCTGTTGTATAATTAGTGTTAAGTCAATTAGGCTTCCAATATAATACTTTCTTAACTGCTGATATATAGTCCTAATATCATCATCAGTAAGTGTATCTGTTATATCATCCGCTTCAATCCAGTAATTAATACCATCTTCCTCATCTTCATAATCAATGACTTCCTCATCATCGTAATAATCATCATCGTCGTAATAATCATCACCCTCGCCACTGTCATCACGTTCATCTACCGGCTTTGCTGGAACAGGAAGCTTAACGTCATTTTCAATTTTAGCCTTCTGCGGATTCTTATCCTTCACATCTGGATGGTCAGTTACATTATTAATCTTGCCCTTTTCCTTTTCAACTTTGTCGTAGGTAGAAGCAGGTACCTCCTTAATCTCACTAACTACGCAACCACCATCAAGGTCGCTGTATCCCTTGTCTCCGATTACTTTGTACCATACATTGTAGCTTCCAACCTTCTTTCCCGTTGGAACATTAACTGACCACTTCTTGTTATTATCATTACTTAATCCATCAAACTCTGGCGCTGTATTAGCATCTTCACCAAGAGCGTAATAGATTGTGCCACCAATTACACTTCCTGGTGTTACAAGCTCCATATCCTGACCTGAATAGTACAATCCTTCCTTAGCCTTAGGCGAGATTAAGCTAGGAGTCTTAATAGCTTCAGGCTCCTTATTAATCACTTCCTCATCTGCCTTATAAGCTATGGCAAATGGACATATTCTACTTGTACTAAATGTTAATTCATTATGTACTGAGTCAAATTCTGTAGGATTAATTACAGTAATATCTGACGGGTCATCCTCATTAAGGCGTAGCACTACAAAGCTTCTGTCTTCCTTAACATATTGATTAGGAACATCTAATTCTAACTCTACATTCTCCTGTAGGTCTATAATATCAACTGGCTCCTCATCACCAACCTTCTTGTAGAGATTCAAATCATATATTACAGGAATCTCATATTCCCTAAATCGATTATATAGAACCTCCTTGCTATAATCATCTAAAGTATCTGTTATATCCTCTTCTTCCATCCATATGTTAACACCCTGCTCCTTCTCTTCCTTAGGAATGTCAACTACTTCTGGAAGCTTCTTCTCTCCAGTAACCTTTATTACTGGAGGCTTGATATCTTCAGTAGATTCTGGAACCTCCGGAGTCTTTTGCACAGGAGTTTCTGTAGACACAGGTACTTCAAAAGGAACATCATCATCTTCTTCATCGTCCTCTTCTACTTCTTCCCTCTTTTGCTCTACAGATTTTCCGATTTCGGCCACTACACATTGTGGAGTAACGTCTTCATAGCCTTCATTACCCTTAACCATATACCACACATAGTATTTACCTGACTGTGAAGCTTGAGGCACACCAACATTCCATGTCTTATTCTCATTACTGCTCAATCCATCGAATTCAGGGGCTGTCACGGCATTTTCTCCAAGAGCATAATACATCTTACCGCCCTTAGCAGAGCCCGCCTTAACTAATGCCTGATTCTTACCATTGTATATAAGTCCAACTCTAGGAGTAGGGGCTTCGTAGGTAATTTCCTTAGCCTTACTTGCACTTGCATCAAGCTGTATTACAAGTCTGGAATCATAGCCTGGAGCTTCAAATTCCATATGCAGACTTCCGTCGCTATTTAACTTATTAACTTTAGGTGTGGCAATATAAGTTACATTATCCTTCTTCTTGTAGAATAACTGGGCACCCTTTTTAGCGTCAACACTAGCAGGAATATCAAGCTTTATCTTATCACCTTCAACCACATCTAATACATCACCTACTTTTGGAGATGATATCTTCTTGCCAGCAACCTCTATATCGAACTTAACATCACCCTTGTATCCATTATTGCTAAGCTCTACAGATGTCTTAACCTGCTTCTTAGCATTAGTATTCTTTCTGAAATAATCAGTGGTATCTCTTACCTCACCCTTTGTAGTCTTTTCATCTGCTTTAGCAGATTCCACTGTCTTAATCTCACCTTTTACACACACGGGAGTAGTATGAGAGTATCCTTCATCTCCCATTACCACATACCATACGTTATATATTCCTGGCTTCTCTACCATAGGAACAGCATGCTTCCACATGTCTTGCTTCCATCATTTTGACCGAAAATATCAGACTTATCTCCATCAAAGTCTGGAGCAGTCTTATCATCCTTGCCTAGTGCATAGAATAATGTTCCACCCTTACATGAGCCTGGCATAACAACTATATGAGGATTCTTATCATATACTAATCCTTTAACAGATTTTGGTGCACTTGTAACCTCAGAAGTTTTTAGGGTAACTGGTTTATTCTTAACTGAATACGTGATATCAACATCCTTTGCCGGCATAGTATATTTTGCAACTACTGTTCCATCACTATTAGTCTTATATTCTATTGGTTGAACCACTTCATTCTGGCCGTTTCCAGCATAGGTCAACTCTAATTCCTGAATATAATCTTTGTTTCCTAACTTAACATTAAGAGTTTCTCCCTCGGTTATATATCCCACTCCTCCATCATAGGAAGGAATGAAACCATCTGATTTAGTGTAATCTACTTTTTCATATGCATCTTTATAGTTTGTATCATTATTAACATGAGCTGTAACTTTATACTGTGTACGCCCACAGACGCACTTATGTGTATTTTCATCATATTTGTGTTCCTGCTCTATCGCTTTACCTGTTCCTTTACAATAAGTACATTCTAACTTATGTACCTTTGAATTCACATCCTTACAAGTAGCATTGGCATGATCACACTTTTTAATTACAGCACTACAATTACTTCTACATGCAGCTTCTCTTTTGTTTTTATCTACTGGCGTAACTTTTGTTACATCATAGGCAGCACTTACAATTGCATCGTCATATATTTCAAGTTTTCCATCGCTACTACCACCTTCTCCTCGGCCGATAGCACTAGAACCTTTGAGCTTGGCAGAAGCTACAATATTTCCACCTGTAATCTTAACATTAGGCCCATCACCTTTATATCCTCCGCCTATGCCTGCTCCACCAACATCACCCATGGAAAACAGCCATATTAAACCTCTTACAGCAGCTGTTCCTGCCATTCCTATTCCTGGATTGTTAGGAGTAGAAAAATTAATTCTTGCCCATAGTGCTCCTTCATATTCATTCGATGAGGCTGTAACATTTCCACCTGTAATAGTAATGGAGCCTCCGCTAGCTCTCTGACCATTACCTAAACCGGCACCCTTTCCACAGGATATTGCAGTAACATCGCCACCTGTAATCGTTATATTACCACAATTACATCCTTTTTTCGTATTAGCTTCTCTACCTGTTCCGGAGCCTCCAATTCCTGCACCATCTTGAGCAATGGCTGTTATTTGACCTCCATTTATATTGATTGAACTCGCATCACCAATTGCAGGTCCATGTCCTAATCCACTTGCTTTAACAACTCCTCCATTTATAGTAATAGCATCTCCAATATCACGCACTGACCCTATGGCAGCACCGCCTGTACTAGTGTTTTTAATTATAGCAGTTACTGTTCCACCATTAATAGTAATAGGTCCATTCTTACCATATAATCCAGCACCAATAGCAGTTGCAGAATATGCATCTCCTGTGGCGTTTACTTCTCCACCATTTATCTCAATCTCTCCACCATTATTTGGTCTTTCCCAATGTCCTATTCCTGTATGGTGTTGACCGCCGCCGCCAAGTCCAGCTCCTCTATTTCCTGTGGCATTAACTGTTCCACCATTAATAGTTATCTTGCCTCCCTGGTCTCCTTCATCACCTCCACCTATACCAGCTCCATGCTGGGTAGCTTTAGCCGTGACTACTCCACCATTAATAGTAACAGTTGTTCCACTTCTATCTTCACTTCCACCTATTCCGGCTGCATACTGTCCACCAGTTGCCTTCACTTCTCCACCATTTATTGTAACAACACCTATAGTCCAATTACGGTGACCAAATCCAATTCCGGCAGCATAATCTCCACCTGTGGCTGATACATACCCATTATTGATAGTTATATTTCCAAATCCGCTTTTTTCTCCACGTCCACCACCAATTCCAGCACCGTATTTGCCACCTTTTGCTTCAATTAATCCACCGTTAATGGTTAGATTTCCACCTATCGTATCTCTAACAGAACCAATTCCTGGACCATTCTCTGGACATGCCTTAATACGCCCTGCGCGACTATAAATATCATTAGACTGAGCCCATATAATTAATTCACTGTCTTTAGTTATATATATACCATTATTGGCTTCCAGATATGAATCATCCTCCAATATAAGATTAACCTTACCAGATATTACAACTACATCATTAGTAACCTTTTCACCAGATAATACATACCATCCATCAGACATATTGTTAGAGAATTCTTTACAATCATTTCTCGTTCTGGTTATTCCATTATCAAGATATGTAACTGACATACCTGACGGTTCTGACACATTTACAATATCTTCTATAGTCCCCCATGTAAGGCGATTATCTATGGCTGAGCCTACCTGAGCATCATTAACCACTTCAGGCTGTGCATTATTCATCACTTCAGGCTGTGCGTCACTCAGCACCACAGTCTGATTGTTATCAGAGTTCATATTCTGGGCACACTCGCTTGGCGCTGCCATTACACTAATAGAACTTGTTACCATTGTAAATGCCAGTGTTATTCCTGTCGCTTTTTTTATTATCTTAGACAGTCTATTCATGTATGTACTCCTCCCGGCATTAATATCCGACTAATCATCTTTGCTTGTCTATATAATAATATCTTTTAATAAATAAATATCCGTAAAACAACAATAAAAGTGTCACAAAAGTGTCATAGCACAGTACATTACCCCACACTTAACATTAATTATACCAGCTACATTTTTATATGGTCAAGAAGAATACAGACAAGAAAGCAATTAGAATTTCGCAACTAACAACCCCATCCCTTTTTGCCGCTTCATAGTAGATTTGACTACTCGCTTAAAGTTTATTATGTTTGCTTCTATGCGCTTATCGTTTAGGCGCTTGTGTAGGCTTGTTGGTGATTTGGCTTCGCGGCAAGGGGTTGACATCTCTATATTTTTTTCGTGTTTAGTAATCAGGGCAAAACAATGGATAGGAATTAAAACAAATCAGGATTTATATGACATTCTCTTTTCCCTTGAAAATCACCGCTAAAAGAATGGTCTTTATAGTGTATTTCACTTAAGCAAATCCTCCATCATCTCATCAACATCATTATATGATTGCCATCCGGCGATGATTATTAACAATATTTAGTTATTGACTGTACTTTTATTAGGGATGAACTCAATATTCAAAGTGCTGTCCATAGCTTCCGCAAGTCTCTTTAACAGATTAAGGCTTGGATTCCTAGTACCTTTTTCCAAACGGCTTATATCTGCTTGACTGATGCCACTCTTCTCTGACAGCTCCACCTGTGTCATACCGGCATTAATACGAGCCTCCAATATAGCTCTCGTTATGTTAACCTCCGGTTGTATCGCCTCGTATTCTTTTGCAAATTCCGAGTCTTGCATCAATTCATCTGTTAGTTCTTGTAAATCACTCATAAGTACCGGCCTCCTTTCTCGCGTAATAATCCCTTCGTCTATTCTTCGCAAGTTCAATCTCACTACGTGGTGTCTTCTGTTTTTTCTTTACAAATCCATTTGTTGCTATAATAAGCCTATTCTTGTCAAAGAAATATAAGACACGAACTATATTATCGCCTTGAATAGTACGTAATTCAAATATTCCATCCTCTAATTCTTTGGATAACGGCTCCCTAGCCATATTTCCAAACTCTTCAAGAAGATGCATATTAGCTACAACTTTAGCTTTCATTTTGACATCAAGTCCTCTTATAAATTGCCCCACAGGCTTTGTTCCATCTTCTTTTTTATAAAAATCTACCTTAAAAATTTCCAATAATAGTCTCCTTCGTTTATGTTATATATAACATATTTTCTGCAAATAGTCAATATTCTTTGAATTATCAAGACTCTGTCCGGGAATAATAATAATAATAATAACTAAAGTTTTGACACCAATCGTGACACCAATTCTACACCAATTTGCCGTTAAATTACGTGAAAATATGTGATGATATATCAGATTGAAATCTTAAGAATTCCGCGAAATAAAGGGATTTGTGAAGGTTTGTTAAGATACGTGAAATAGGAAATCAATTTCTATTCCTAATTTCATAATATTCCTACTTTCTTTTATTTATGCGGGTTTCTCAATTTCTACGTACCCACCCTGCACTTGTAAATCATACCATATATAGTAGCCCATTTCAATTAAACACAAATCGAGTAGGAAGGGAAATTGAATAATTTCCCTGACCTCTCACACCACCGTACGTACCGTTCGGTATACGGCGGTTCTTTAGTTTTCACATATTTGCAGATAGTAGCCAGTTAAGGAAATATATCCGAGACTGGCTATTACTTTATTTGTTAGTGCTTGGTTTAATGCCAATGCTGAACGCCATGTACCTTTGCGACAGTTAGCTAACTCGACCACTACACTCTTGGGCAAATTTAGGCTTCGCAGTTTCCTTAATCTTGTCCTTACTTTCTTCCATTGTTTCCAATAGATTGCCCTTATTCTATGTCGTAACCATTCATCCGTTTCCTCCATCAGCTTCTTCATATCAGCTAACTTGAAGTAGTTTACCCACCCTCTAATAAACTGTTGCAGTTTCTGTATGCGGTATTCATTACTCCAAGCATTGTTTCTATCTGTTAGCTCACGAAGTTTATTCTTCATCTTTTCCACTGACTTTGAGTGGACTCAAAACCGAATCCCTTTGTGATTATAGAACGTATAGCCTAGATATTTGACCTTGCTGATGTGAGCCACACAAGTTTTCTCCCTATTAACCTTTAGGAATAGCTTTCCTTCTATGTAAGGAAGAATGTTATTTAGAGTGCGCTCTGCACTTTTCTTGCTTTTACAGAAAATCATCAGGTCATCTGCATATCGCACGAATCGGTGTCCTCTGCGTTCAAGTTCCTTGTCTAACTCATTTAACATTATGTTACTAAGTAACGGACTTAGCGGTCCACCTTGCGGTACGCCAATATCTGTCTTTTCAAACAATCCATTTGACACTACTCCGGCATTCATATATTTATGAATGAGCGAAATCACTCTTCCGTCTTTTATGGTTCTCGATAAGACCTCGATTAACTTACTTTGGCATACATTGTCAAAGAATTTTTCTAAGTCCATATCCACCACAAAGACATATCCATCATTAGCGTTTTCCTGGCATTGCTTCAAAGCATTATGCGCACCTCTCTTTGGGCGAAAGCCGAAACTGTTCTTAGAAAACTGCTTCTCGAAAATCGGTGACATTACCTGTGCAATTGCCTGTTGATACACTCGGTCAACCACAGTCGGTATTCCCAATCTCCTAAACTTTCCCTTTTCCTCTTTGGGTATTTCTACCCGTCTGACTGGATTAGGTCTATACTTTCCGTCTAAAATCTGTTGGTTAAGTCTCCTGCCATGCTTTTGCAAGTACGTTAGAAGTTCTTCCACGTCCATTCCGTCCACACCGCCAGAGCCTTTGTTGGATTTTACTTTCTTGTATGCCTTGTTTAGGTTGTCGTTTTGTAAAATCTCTTCCAACAGTCCAGTCGTCTGCAAGTCTGTGATGATGTTGGTGTTTTCAGCAATCCTTGAACAAGCGGACGCCTCTGCATACTCTCTCTGTTCCGCAGATACCCTTTGCAGATGACCTTCATTTTGATGTTGTCTGTCCTTCATTTTGTTCTCAGTTACATTCATTTCATTTCTTAACATCTCCTAAAGTTCAGCCCTTCGCCGATGTTTGCAACCATCGGTTTACTATGGCTTCTGCTGACTTCTCGCCATTCGTTGTTACTACGGCTTCTTACTCTGTTTCCACCGCTGGCGAGACCTCCCCGAGTACCACACGTCTCTTTCCCTCCATATATCTGCCACATCTACTATATACAGTTCCGTACAGTTATTGGGCTTTGGTCTGTTGTGCGACCTTACCCCCATACATAGCCTATATGTGATTTCTGTTCGTCAGACCAGAGGTTTGCCTACAGCTTCCTTCAGATTCTACCTCACGATAGACACCCTTGCTGTTCAGCTATATCCTTCCCACTGTCGGGCGGATTTGGGACTTGCACCCGTTAGAAACGTGCGCCGTCGGGCGCACACAAAAACAGGCACTAGCCATATAGCCAGTGCCTGAGTGTCTCGCAGCTTCCTGTATTTTGTTCTGAACGTTATATTTACCCATACCAATAGGGGCTTTTACCTCTTGGAAATTCATTGATAATTATGGAATCTTTGATAATAATTCCCTTTCAATATACTCACCTGCTTCTGTTACACTATATTCTGGAGCATCACTTCGTATTAAATATGATATATCCCCTATAAATTGCTTATCTTCAAGCTTTTCATGTAGATTATTAATACTATTTTTTGCTGTCATATTGTCTGGTCTATAGACAGGAAATGCCTCTAATATCTTATCCGCAGACAAATCAAGTTCTGTTAAAGCGAGCCAAATATCGTATAGGTCTCTACCTTTTGTCCTCTGATATAAAGCTCTTATTTTGGTTGCAACAAGCTCTTCCCTATGAAATGTGCGAACCTTTGCACCCCCTCTGTAATACGCTGAATCAACTTCATGTTCTACAAAAAACACACCCATGGCAGGCGACCTCTCAAAAGTATTAATCTCTATTTTAATTTTCGATGGAACACCATTAGACGAAGTATACTTCCAAATAACTTTGGGGAATTTGCCTATTTTGCTTTTGACTTCATATCCAAGTTCTTCGCCAATTTCACGCAACCTATCAATAATATCACCTATTCCACCTTCAGATGAACGCACATAATCCAAATCCTCGCTATATCTATATGGTGTCTTCATAAATAATTTATGAAAAGCTGTACCGCCTCTTAGTGATAATTCATTACCAAGCAACTCATCTTTTGCAATTTCACATATAGCTTGTGACAATAGTAAATCCTGTTCTATCTGATCATACTCTGGCCAAGGATGACTAACACCCCAAGCAATAATATCTTCTCGTGGAATCATACGTCTGCTTCAATCCTCCTATTCTCAATAACATTCCATCTTTTATTAACTTTACCCATACGACTTCCACCAGGTGAAAGCATTGTGGGCTCCAATGACAACGTACAATATTTCTCCAAATCTTCTAAGCAAGGTACTTCTGCACAATAATCAAGTATCCACCCAAGCCTGGTTACCGCTGCTCTAGGGAAGAAATGTGCATCCGTTAAAACTTCACTAATATAATCCGTTTGATTATCTGCCAGTTCACAAATAACTGTAGCCGCATTATCAATCCCGCCACAATTCTCTGGATTAGCTGCAACCATAAGCATAGTTGTACCAATAGAACTTACATAAGCCGAACCACTAGCAAGAGTAATTCTCTTTTTTGAGATAAGTGATGCATACGACCTATTATAGAATTGCAATTCACTTCTTCCTATTCTTCTGTTTCGTAACGTTTTAGCAACTGCCACCTGAAAAACCTGTGGAGCCTGATGACTTGCACCATGAATTGCAGCGGCAGAAAGCCACCCTACACAGTATTCATTATCATAAAACCCCATAAGATTATGAATATACCGCATTGGTTCAGGTGCTCCCATCTCTCTAAACTCTGGTGGCACAGCTATCCATAGACCTCTAGCACCAGAAACCAATTCACCCTTTGATCGAAGTCTTACTAATCTTTGAGAAACATCTCGAATAGAAACACCTAAAAGATGTGCACATTCTTCTGTTGTTACAGTTATTATTCCGTGTGAAGTAAGCCAATCCTGTAATTGAGATGGACGGATTATACCTACATCCTGTTTTTCAATCATTGTATTCATATTACATATTATAAACGTTTTGTTTATTTTATGCAATATAAAACCAGATTTCCACTTATAACATCAAGGCTCTGTCCAGGAATAATAATAACTACAATTTTGACACCAATTCTACACCAATTTGCTGTTAAACTATGTGAAAATATGTGATGATATATCAGATTGAAATCTTAAGAATTCCGCGAAATAAAGGGACTGTGAAGGTTTGTTAAGATATGTGAAATAGGAAATCAATTTCTATACCATGTTCGCACCAGGGAACAATTGCAAGAAAAATAGATAGGAATATAGCGCATTTGCCACATTCCTATCTTTTATCATTTTACTACAACAACTTCTCTTTTATATGCCGGTGAATACTCATCATCCCACTCCTCCAAGAAATCATCATTATCAGAAATTTTATCAATCAAATTGTATCCTCTCTGAATTGTAATTTCCTCAGAAAATGGAACCGTATCCTTTTCAAAAGATATCTCACAGCCACCTACTTCAAAGATAATCGCTCTCGTAAGCCAAACTTCATATGCTGGTTCATCGTTAATCGCCATAATCTGTTGCTCATTAACAATCTTTACTGAAGTAATTTCTTCACCTACTGGCGTAGATATCATCTCAACATCCTTAAAGGCAGATTTTATCATCGTATCCTCTGAAGCTGATAATTTAGCAACCGCCATATCATCCGTAGTCCCAAAGTAATCCACTGCCTCTTGCACATTTGTAAGCGCGTACACTTCATCACCAATATACAGTCCAACAATCTGTGTCACACTATTGGTGAAGTCGAAAGCATCGCACTTATACTTATCAAATATCTTTCCAATCCAACTCCGAATCATATCAGAATCAAATCTCATATCCACAGTTTTCATAATTAATTACCGTCCTTTCACAAAATGTATTTTTTGATACTTAATACCGCCGTGATTGGTACTCTTTTTAATATTGATTTCAACTGCTGGAGTACCATCACTGGATGAAACTTCTCGATATGAAAGGATCGAGCCATCTTTCATCTTTGTATAATGACCTTTGCCATTCGCCATAGGACGTTCTATTCCTCCATGTGCAGCCTTATCATAAAAATCGTGTGCTGTTTTTACCGGATCAACGCTGGAAATATTTCTAACAAAATCTCTTCCTTTTCCCTTTTCCCCGAAGTATCCATTATGATAATCATAATTTGAAGTAAGAGAAGAAAGATTTTCTGTTATTGAATGATGGTGCCCGGTATCACCTTTGTATCCGTGTCCCATCACTCCCCCTCCCCTTTCATATGTGTCTGTTCAAAAAGAGAAGGATATCTATGAAAATCAGCGTAATCATAGAATCTTTCAAATATTTCATCCGGCATATATCCATGAACCAAAACATCGGTTGGTTCAAGTTCACGCAGCATTTCTTCTGTGCCAATTTGCCACAATTCTCTGTCACGTCTTGATCTTATACATCCGTGAGTGCTCACACATATTATCTTATGTTTAGGAACACCTAAGAAACAATAATCAAAACTTGATTCATCACTCCATCTTATGTTAGGAATAACCGGTATACCTTGTTTTTGCAAATAGAATCCAACCGCACGGTTAAAATAAGTGTTTGTTTGCTGAATACACGGTGCCTGTCCAACAAGCATTGTACAATCTGGAGTTATTACTCCATCAAACTCCTTCAGTAAATCAACATACTTATCTGTTGCTGTTAATACCCTTGCAAAGTATTTATCATGCATATAAAAATGCACATACTGTCTTTTATTCTCTGCCCTCTTAATCTTTTCAAAAGGCAACATTGCTTTAGGAACCTGCGTGTTATTAATATCCATGAGCGCAGGAATTCCTAGTTCTCCGACGAGCTCTGCCCCCTCTGTAAGATAAGGATAAGAGCCATCATCTAAAATCGTTTTCTTCATAGAAAATCCTTTCTGGGCACAATACGCCCGAGACAAAATTGACAAGTTTCTCTTGTGCTCTCAGAAAGGATATGTTAAACTAATTTGGCAAACTTATGGATGTGTTCAGCATATCCTTTTGAGAACGCTCTTTAAATTGCGCCAACAATTTAAGAGCGTTTTTCTATATTCAATTGTGTTTTATCATTCATAGGCCTCATCTCCTTTCATTAGGCTACCTCAATTTCCAACTGTTCTAAGATTTGTATTTCGTAAGAGACATATTCTCTTTCTCCATACTTCATCCATTTCCTATAATACTGTAAGGCATAGCAAGCAGCCATATATCCAATATCAAACGCCTCCATAACATTTTCCGTTGTCTGTTCTTTTTTCATGTTATGAATCAAAGGTGGCGATGCAAGTGCATATTTAGCAAAGAACTTAGCCTCAGCCTCTTCAATCTCGCCTTCTTCTATATGTCCTAAAATGTAGTGGCCAATCTCATGCATAATGGTCTGATTGATTCGGCTGTAATCTTTATCATCATCATTATAATAGATGATCCATTCACCCTCATTTGTTTCAAGCGAATATCCGTCCTCACTATATCCAACAGCCTCTAACCATGTTGAAGAATCTAATGCAGAATATGGTATAACCGTTAAACCGATTTTTATAGCAACCTCAAAAGAACAAAGAGGAACGCCTTTTATGTCATAATCAACAAACATGTCTGCAACTGCTTGCTTGATTTGCTCATATGTTGCATCACTTAGTCTCATCCGGTACTCCTTTGTCCATCAGCAATCTTACAAATTCCATTTTTTCATCCATAGTCATATCTGCAGCATTACGTGCAATAAGAGACTTTGCAAATACAAGATCACTTTCTTTATTCATTTCTCTATCTCCACTCAGCAAGTCATCTGCAGTCGTCCCTAATGCTTTCGCAATTTTCACTAAATTAGCTCCCCTAGGAACACGGTCTCCCCTTACGTAGTGAGAAATTGCAGACTCTGTAATACCTGTTTTTTCAGATAACTCCTTTTGGGTGATTCCCTTCTGATCCAACATTTCTTTAATCCTATAAGTCATACTTCTCGCCATTTGTTCGTCCTCCTATCTCAATATTCCACTAACTGAATACCACAGTTATAAGATATCACCTAATTATCACTTCGTCAAGTGTAAAAAGCCATAAATTTGGCTTTTTATAATTTTACACACAATATATAGTACCAATTCATTGTCAAAGTGATAACTATCACATAGTAACAAACCCTCCCAAGCCTGTCAAAGCACAGAATGTTTCTTCTGCTTTTGAAAGACCCGGAAGGGCTTGTTTTATGTTAATCAAGGCCACTTAAGGATAAGTGTCCTTTTCCAACTATTTACTTTGCTATTACATTAGTTACAAATGGAAAACGCTTAATTAAGTCTTTGTCTATTTCCATCATATTTAGGATACGGCTTGCTGCACCAGATGGATGATTTGTACCAGCTTCCCATGCCTCTACAGTCTTATCTGATACCCCAACATAACTTGCGAAAGTTTTTTGTGACATACCAGTAGAATTTCTAATCTTTTTTACTTCGTCAGCTTCATATACTTTAACGGGTTCAACAATAACCTTGTGTCTTTTTAGTATCGGCTGATTACTATTTGCATCCTCAATTGCCTCATTGAGACCTGTCACTATGCTGTTATATACATTTTTATTATCCATCCAAATCACCTCCAAGGCTTCCTTTAAGAATCTCAATTAGTTTTTTAATCTCATTTTTCTCTTCTTTTGAAAGGTTGTCCTTGTCCTTTTCCCATATACAGTAATCAAATAAATCCTATTCAGCTTGTGGTCACTATGACCACAAGTGACCTACTTAAATTCAAATCTACATCTTTTTCCAACAGTTTGTTTTTAGGAATTCACTTATATCTGCAATATCTGCACTTTCATAATAATGAACAAGTTTCTTTTTGAACTCCGGAACATGATTCTCTGGAATCACTATTAATCCAAGACCATGACTAATCATGAAATGATTTGCAAAAATTACAGAAGCGCGTTTATTGCCATCTAAGAACACCTGTGTTCTCATACAATACATACATAATTCAATAGCAATATCTACTTTGTCCTTGTCGTTTTTTAAAATATCATTAATGCTTTCTATCACCTGAGATTCTATAGGCAATGGCGGGACATACTTCGTGTCTCCGATTGAAACCGGAACCCCACGTATTCTACCTCCATCATGGAAAAATCCTTCATTAACAAGTTTTGCAATATGACACAATAAATAATAATTACTATCGGCCTGTATAACATCATTATCGAGAATGAATTCCCATGCGTGCTTTAAATTGAGAATCTTCTGCACATCATCGGCAGTCATACCATTAACCGTTCCATTTTCGATTATTTCCTCAGTCTGTGGAAATGTCGTGGCAACTCCCTCTAAAACCGCCTGATCGTAGATATTAGCCTTCATATTTGCTCTAGCGAAATCAAGATTTCGAATCACTTCAGATGATAGTTCACTCCGAGTATAACCATTAGCTGCAAGTTCTTTATCAACTCTGCGGATTTGCTTTTTTAAGCTTCTAGCTTCCTTTGTGCTTCTTAAAAGCATCTGGTATAACTCATTTGAATACACATCAACGTAAGTGGATGTCAATCTGCCATTCACTCTTTTTCGAATATATAAATACCTTCCACTACTATTTTCCTTCACTTCCGGGGAACCATCGTAGGGAATTAGATTCAAACGAGCCTGATAATCAGCTCTTTCTTGTAGTAGCTGTTGAATCACATTAAAATTACCGTCCATTTATAGTTACCTCCTTTAGGGAACTTTTCTAACAAGATAATATCAGAAAGTTTCCTAAAACGCAATTAATTCTATTGCCTCGTTGTAGTCTACTCTCTCTCAACAGTTGGAAACGATATTGACCCTAAAACTAATTCCGGCTATAACTTGGTTCTTTAACTTTTGGCGTTCTCCCTGTGATAATTTATCTGAAAATGTTATATCTATATCCTCAGAAAATCTATTAAATCAAGACTTTCATAAAAGTTGACAGAAGGACCGTCCCCGTGGCATAAAGATATGTGAAATAGGAAATCAATTTCTATACCAAAAAGAAAAATAAGATTATCCGCTTCCATACGAATAATCTTATTTATATTAACACATGTCTTCGCTTTTGGCATAGATAGGGTTTTTACTTAGGCACATCGCTTATTTTCATAATGTAGTAATCTGTCGGTTGATAATTCTTGTAAGCAGTCTCATAGAATTTCTTGGTTGGTCTGTCTGCGTCGTTAGCCTCTTTATTACTGACATACGCGTTATAAAGTGATTGATCCACACCTATTTTATTAAGCGCTATCATAGGACCATAATAATCAATCGGAACAGTTATCGTATATTGTCCTGTCTGCCTATACGTAGTCGTAAATACAAGCGTGCCATCCTGAAGCGTTTCTTTCTGTGAAGGATCCCAGCCTCCGGAAATCATGTTCTTACTTACAGCCACATTATATGTCGCACCATTCCAGAGAACCGTATTATTTTTCGAAGTAGTGCTTGCGTCACCCACACCATGCTCCTCACTATCGTACTCGTCACCTGTATTACCATCGAACACATTCGGTGTGTAATAAATAGCATTAAGCTTAAGTCTCATGGAGCCTCCGAGAATTGCGACGTCTTCCGTCACTTCCGCCGGAATGGTCATATCGTATTTGAATGATATAGTCCTGGTCTCAGAGTCACTATTCATCGTCTCGGTATAGTTATATAGCTTAAATGTTGCATCCTTCTGATCAATTATTAACCCTTCATTAATTATTTGTCTGCCTTCATCGTCCAGCGCATAAGTATATGCTTTACTATTGTACTGCTGATTGGCAGGCGATACAGTCAGATTATTAGCCTGTATAAATGACGTCTGGTTCTCGGAGGATATGGTAGTATTAGTCTTCGCATCATCATTTTTACCAAAACCTCTCACCAAAAAGAACACAAGAACTCCTGTAAGGGCAAGAAATATTACCGCGCCTATAATTATGAGCGCAATAATCCAACCCTTAGACTTCTTCGGTGGCATATTCCCCTGCGGATTATAGGGTCCTTGATTACCGTAAAATCCTTGATTACCATATGCTCCTTGATTAGCGTTAGGCTGCTGATTGCCATAGGGTTGCTGATTACCATATGGTTGTTGCCCACCGTTAGGCTGCTGATTACCATACGGTGCTTGATTGCCATTGGGTGCCGGTGGTGGTGGCGGCGCATTATTTGCTCCCCTGTTTGCAAATCTGAAACCGCACTCGCTGCAGAATGAGACTCCATTCTGTGATTCTTTTCCACAATTTGGACATTTCATATCGGACTATCCTCCTGTCACATTATCTTACTTTATTATTGCTTAGACATTATAATAGTTCCCGCCGAGCCATCGTACGAGTCTGTTCCATCTATCGTCAGCATAGTGCCTTCCAACGGTCCTGAAAGTGTCATTGTTCCGTTTGCATAATTAATTGCCAATGACACATTACCATTAGAAAGTTCCCAAATACCGGATAAGTCTTCCTGTCCATGCATTATTACAGTTCCGTCCTCTTTAAACTCGAATGATGCGTATCCGTAGATATCATCTCCCGAATATGTTTTTCCACCCGTTGAGAAGCTTATTACGTTCCACGTACCGATAAGCAGAGCTCTGTCAGCACTGTCTTTATTCTGTGTCGTGTTATTTGTAGTATTAGTGGTATTTTGATTAGCAGTAGGGTCGGTATTCTTACCGGCGGTTGGTTTATCGGATTTCTTATCGTTTGATACAGTGCTGCTTGTCTTATCGAAGCCCATTTCAACCGGCTTACCGTCAATCTCCCAATCAAGCTTCATTGAATCGCCGTTAACTATGGCCGTACGTTCCTCCTTCTTCGACGAATCGGTCTTGTCGGGCACATATATTATTATGGCGTCTGCCTTCTTCTTCCAATCATAGACTTCTGACTTACCATTATATGTATACTTCGTTGTGCCATCATCATAGAATTCAAATGACATCGAAATACCGAGTTCTTTCGCAGTAGTTTGCTTGCCATCAATAGTTACATTAGACAAGTCCCACATACCTACCATAATGGCGGCATCTTCTTTGCTTACCTTCTTGCCGAATAATGAGCACCCGCATCCCGTTATCAAGAGGGATAGCATCATTATCATTGTTACTGCAACAATCGTTTTACTTCTTTTCATAGGTTCTCCCCTTTCGCTGGTCTTACACTTTTGAATCCCAAATTTGATAATATACTTAAAATAACCCGGCGGTCATTTTTTTAATCGGCTCGTTAATCTTCGTACTTGTAAGTATTACCGGAACTATTGCCGGCCAAAAGAATAATATACTTAATACTATACCACCCGCAATGTTATAACCGCGAAACTTACTTATGATAACACCGGTGTCACCATCCACACATTTTGCATACTTTCTGTATTCGGCGAACTTGATAAAGAATGCAATAAGTACACCTGCAAAATCTATGAATGCCGCAACAGAAAAAATAGTATTAGACGGACCATAATAATATGCATCTGAAATACATACAATTGAGAATATTAAGAATATTAGCGCGCACAGGCTGCAAAAAATTGCATATCCGAGATATGTGTAGCTTACTACATTGCACCCGCTTTTTAAAACCTTTTGTTCCTCGGGAGTAAAAATAATTCTCCTCGCCGGCATAGGATTTACCGGCTGTGTATTATTCTGCTGCCCTTGAAAGTTCTGCCCGTAAAAGGTAGGTGGAATCGGCTGCATACCAATATTTCTTCCACAGCCGGGACATATTCTTGCCCCATTTTCCAATTTCATTCCGCAGTTTTCGCAAAACATATAATCACTCCATTGCTTCTTACAAAACCCCACCACAATATATAATAAAATTTTATCACATCCTCTTATCGGAAATCAATACGTTGACAAAAATCTCAATTATGAGTTTTTATGTCACGCAAGCAAATATCCTTTTCGTAAAATAGACAATTCTCATCCGAAATGATACACTAATAGCATTAAAGATCGGAGGCGTATAGTCATGTTAAATGATAGAATTAACGAACTGATAAAAGAAATTGATGCTACCAAACTAGCTATCTCTGAATATGCCGATATTGACAGGACATCCATAAGTCACATTTCTTCCGGCAAGCGAATCCCCAACAAGCACAGTGCATCTGTCGTAAAACTAATTGACGGCATTTACCGTTATGCTAAAGACAACGATAAACTTAATACGATAAGCGAGATTACAGGCGTTGATATAGCTCTTTCATCCGATGACTTTAAAACGGGGATAACCGATTGGCTGTATGAAGATATGCCTACAAAATATGTAATTGATAAACACGGGGATACCGTGACATACATATATAAGATAAATGTTCTTCTTGACAGATTTAACATTTCCAATGCAGAGATAACAGAGAAGCTTAATTGTGACCCTGCAGTCATCAGCCGATACAGGAACGGTGGCAGGGATGTTAATCCCGCGTCGAGCTTCTCTCTCAAACTGGCAAATGAACTATGGGATAGAGTTGAGTCCGCCGAAGATTATTCATTTATCAGCAAATCAAGCGGAATAAAAAAAGACAACCTTAACAGAGATTCGTTCCAAGAATGGTTTACCGATTACAACGCGCCCATCGTTATTCCAAGAGATAGTAACACAAAAAGCATTCTTGAGACATTTACTGTCACTGCGACCACTAAGCAAAAAAAGCTCAGAAGGTCGAAGAAATTTATTCTTCCGACAAAACAAGAAGATGCCCCCATGTCTTATATTGGAAATGAAGGTCTGAGACAGGCCGTTGAGCAATTCTTCGCTACAGCGCTGGAGAAAAAGCCGCGCTATCTCTGCCTCTACTCAGACAACTCTATGGAATGGATGACGGAAGACCCGCAGTTTTTCACAAAATGGCAGAATTCAATGCTGCTTCTTATTCAAAAGGGTGTGAAAATTATTATTATTCACAATCTCAAAAGATCTACTCCGGAGCTGACTAATGCAATTATAGCCTGGCTTCCCCTATATCAAACGGGAAAGGTGGAGCCGTACTACTTTGAACACGCACGGCTTAGCAACATTTTCTCACACTCATTATTTATTAATCCAAAGGGTCATGCTATTACCGGCTTACAAATCAAGGGTACCGAGGAAAACAGTATATATCACTACCTCACCGATACAAACGAAATCTCTATGCTATGTGATAGTTATGACAAGATGAAGGAAAATGCAGTACCCCTTGTGGAGCATCCGGATAGCATACCTGAAGACAACGACAGTAAGACATACGAATATAACGGCATCAATATCGTTATTACAAAAGACGCCGTATATCTTACGCATAATGAGACAGGCGTAAATATCGGGCTTAAGCACCATTTGCTTGTTAAATCCTTTAATGAGTTCTGTGAAGAACTATAGTATGGTTCGTTTGTCAATATTTCTGCAAATAATTATTGCTTCGACAAAACCATCGTTATATCATATTGTCCATCATCACCTGACAGCCTCATTTGATTGCCGGATACTGTTCCTTTATATGACGACCCCTCTGCATCGTAAATAATAATTGTAACCTCGCCACCTTCATACTGCCAGATTCCCGAAGTTGTTTTACGGTTTCTTGTTTGGCTTACCGTGCCATCACCGGATAGCACAAATGTCGCCAAGAAATCAGGATTCGTTACCTCTTGTCCCGCAGCCGTTCCGCTTGTCGCTTTCCATGTGCCTATGCAATTATCCCAGGAAGAACCGGAATTCTGCGTATTACTTTTCGAGTTAGTATTTTTCTTTATCTGTGAAGAACCATCAGTTGTTTGCGGTGTTGTCTGAGATGACGCGATGGTATTTTCAGGCACATATTTCTTAGGATCTGCCGCATCAGTTCCTTGCTTAGCGAAAATCAGCTCCATTGCCTTACCGTTGACGTTCCACTGAAGTGTGAAATAGTTATCGGACAGAACCGCCGTATGACCTTTTTCTTTACCGTCTTCCTCAACATATATAGTGATTATTTTACCGTCTTTTTCCCACTTATATTTCTCAGACTCCTGCCAATTGTTGAAAT